>JAPYPO010000551.1 GCA_029937645.1 Candidatus Hydrogenedentota bacterium | reverse complement strand
TTCAATCTCATTGGCTCCGGTCGCCGACGGGTCCATATGGGTAATCTCGGTCTACGACATCTGGGGTTTCTTGTTCTTCCGGCGCGATGGAAATTCGTCGAGATCATCGAAACCACCCCGCTTCTGGAGAAGAAGGCGCTAGAGCAAGATCTGAAATCTTCGCGTTTGCCCGATCCTCATTAAATCTGTAGCATTACCGTATGGGCGACCACATCCGAAATTTCTTCGAGGCGTTGCGCCGGGGCCATCGATTCGCCACGCATGACATTTGGCGTATCGGGCGACCGGGCGAGAAGATTCCGCGCGGGTTTATTATTAAGCAAATTCGCGTGGCGATTCTTCTGGTGTCCAATGTTGTTCACGGCACGCTGATGCTCCGGGCCGCTGCGCTCACTTTCGCGACGCTGCTGGCCATCGTCCCCTGTCTCGCCATTCTTTTTTATATGATCCAGACCTTTGGCTTGGACGAGGCGATTTTCGAGGCGGCGAAGGTAAAGGTGAACCTGGCGGTGGAAAGCGCCGCGGAGTTGCTGGCAAAGAGCGACGACGCCGATTCTGCGCCGGACGCCGGGGGTGTGGATTCGGACGATCCGGAGGCCGGTCTTGAGCCCGGTGCTGAGGTGGAGACGCTTGAGGAGGGTTCCCCGGATACGGCGAGCGTAGAAGATCCACTGCCCGACGCTTCGCCGCCAGCTCCGTCGGCAAATCCGCAGGATGCCCACGACGCCGCCAGCCTAGAGATTCGTATGCTCCTGCGGCAGATCTTCGTTCCGACCTCCAGCGGTTCGGACGAGGACTACGTCGATCCGGTCGAGGAATTGTTTGGGCTTGCTGACACGTTGGCCGACGAGGCTGCAAACAATCCAGGTGCCTTGCTTGTCTCGGGTTTCATCTTGTTTTTTACGACCGTTCTGGGCCTGATGCGGAACATCGAGACTTCCTTTAATCACATCTGGGGCTTGTCGCGGACCCGCTCCTGGTTCCGCATGATCGGCGACTACATGCTGATAACGATCTTGTTGCCCTTCGTCGGAGCCGCAGTGCTCGGCGTATCCGCCGCGCTGCAAAGTGAAACCGTCTCGGACTCGCTGGGCGCGCTGTCATCACTCTTGTGGATGCTTCAATACGCGATGGTTTGCCTCGTTTTTTCGGCGCTCTACTTCGTGGTGCCCAATACGAAAGTCCGCGCCTCCTGCGCGTTGCTTGGCGGCGTGGTGGCGGGCTGTCTCTGGCTGTTCTTGGCGTGGGGCTACGTGGAATTCCAATTTGGCATCACCCGTAACGTCGTCGTCTATGCCACCTTTGCCCAAATCCCCCTGCTGCTCATGTGGATTTATTCGAGCTGGATCATTCTTCTCTTTGGTTGCGAAGTATCCTACGCCTATCAGAATGAAGAAACGTTTGCCATGGAACGCTTCGCAGGTGAAGCGACGTATGCCTACCGCGAAACCCTGGGCTTGCGCGCGATGCTGGATATCGGGCTGCGTTTTGATGAGGGCCGCCCGGGCCTCGATCCTGAATCGGCCGCGAAAGAGTTGAATGTCCCCCACCGCCTTCTCACCGAAACCCTCGACCACCTCGAAAAAGCCGGACTCGTGGCCGCGTGCGCTACGGATCCTGTTACCTACCAGCCGGCGAAGGCGCTTGGGAAACTTACCGTGGGCGAAATTGTCACTGCGTTACGCGAAGTAGGACGCGACCCGTCCTTGCTCCGCGAAGACGAAACGTACAGGCCGCTGCTCGATGGCGTCCGTGCGGGCAGCCTCGCCGAATCGGACGCAACCATTGCAAACCTCATCGCACGCCTTCGTGAGGAAGTCAAAGAATCTTCTACGCTCGCCTTCGACCGGGCCACGGAAAAGGGTGGCCAAGGGTGAACCGCACCGCCGGAAACCCTGCCCACACCCTCCGCCATGAATAAACAGCGCCAGATAGCCGATCTCATGAATGCGGAGCCGGCCGATGTCGAAGGCGTGATCGAGCGGATCGTTTACGAAAATCCTGACAACGGTTTTTTCATCGCGCGGTTGCGGCAAGAGGGCAACCCGGAACTGGTAACGTTCGTAGGCAGCCTCATGGCCGTATCCGCCGGCGAGACGATCCGAGTCAAGGGCCGCTGGGTCAACGACCAGAAGTGGGGACGCCAGATTCGTACGGAATCCTACGAAACGATTCTCCCGAACACCGTGTCGGGCATCGAGCGCTATCTGGGCAGCGGTTTGATCCATGGCATCGGCAAGGTCTACGCGAAACGGATGATCAAGGCGTTCGGCGTCGAAACGCTGAAGGTGATCGACAAAGACCCGGACCGCCTCACCACGGTCGAAGGCATCGGCCCGAAACGGGCCCGCCAAATCCGAGAGGCCTGGGAGGGCCAAAAGGCCATCCAGTCGATTATGGTTTTCCTTCAGGGCCACGGGATTGGCACGGCGCAGGCGGTCCGCATTTACAAATGCTATGGCGACGCGGCGGTGGCGGTGCTTCGCGAGAATCCGTACCGCCTGGCGGAAGATATCGTGGGCATCGGGTTTCAGGGAGCGGACAAAATCGCCGCGAGCCTAGGCATCGCGAAGGACTCCGCGCAACGCCTGGAAGCGGGCCTACATTATGTTTTGCAACAAGCGACGAGCGAGGGACACGATTTCCTCCCCGAACACGACTTGCTTGAGCGGGCCGCATCGTTGTTGGAAGTGGAGCACGAAGATTTGGCCCCGTCACTCGTGTCGATCGTCGCCGGAGCCGCCGTGGTCCGCGAGGGGGACTCGGTGTTCTTGAGCGCGCTCCACGCGGCCGAGCGCGCGTGCGAAACCCATCTCAAGCGCCTGCTGCGCACACCGATGGGC
>JAPYPO010000550.1 GCA_029937645.1 Candidatus Hydrogenedentota bacterium | reverse complement strand
CAATCTCATTGGCTCCGGTCGCCGACGGGTCCATATGGGTAATCTCGGCTTAAGCAAGGGTCTCGCGGGACTCGGCATGAGCGCGGTCCTTCCAGCCCTGCTACAGCACACGTCCTTCGCGATGGCGGCCGAAGCGCTTCAATCTGATGCCGAACAACACCCGAATCGCATCTTGGTCGTTGTCGAACTTACCGGTGGCAACGACGGGCTCAATACCATCATCCCTTACGGACACGATGCGTACTATCAGGCCCGCCCGTCCCTAGGAGTTCGCAAGGGCCAAGTGCTCAAGCTGAACGACGAGTTCGGCCTCGATTCCCAGTTTCTGGGGTTACACCGGGTCTTCATGGACGGGAAGATCGCGACCATTCACGGCTGTGGATACGAGAACTCGTCACAGTCTCACTTCAAATCCATGGAGTTTTGGCACACCGGAAGGCCATGGGCGAGAGAATTCCTTGGCTGGGCGGGACGAACGGCTGACGCGATGCAGCCCGAGCCCGTCGATAGCATCATCGTCAACCTGGGCACCTCGCAATCGCTTGCGGTAAAAAGTCGCATTCATGCGCCTATCGTATTCCAGGATCCAAACCGATTTACGCGCAACGGACTCAACAGCTCGGAAAAAGAGCTTGTCGGCACGATGAACGAGGCGGAGAATTCGGCCAATTCGTCCCTCGCATTTCTCCGGGGAGCATCCAAGGCCGCCACGGCAAGTTCCGCCCGAATCAGAAGGGCGTGCCAGGAATACCAAACCACCATGAACTACGGTGGGGGTAGCAATCTGTCAAGTGACTTGCGCAACATTGCGGCGCTCATCGCCGGTGGTTTTCAGACCAAGATCTACTACGCCAATATCGGCGGTTGGGATACGCATTCAGACCAATCCGCAGGACGCGGTGCTACCGTCACTAACCTGGACGACGGTCTTAGTGGCTTCCTCGAAGACTTAAAACGTATTGGCCGTGCCGATGACGTAGCCATCATGGTGTTCTCGGAATTCGGGCGCCGTGTCCAGGAAAACGCGAGTGGCGGCACCGATCACGGCACTGCCGGACCCATGTTCATCATGGGCGAGAAGGTGAAGGGCGGATTCTACGGCGAGCACCCGAGCCTGACCGACCTCGACAATGGCAACCTCAAGGTCACGACCGACTTCCGGCGCGTCTATGCGACCATGATCAAAGAATGGTTGGGCTTCGACGATGCCGAAACGATCCTAAAGGGCGACTTTAAAACGTTTAACACCTTCGCCTGATAGTGGGGCGTTCGGTACCACACGCCGCAAGGATGCCTAACCACCGGAGAAGAGATGGAAAGCGAAACTGAACAAACACAAACGGACAAATCAATGAACGAGGCGTCAGAGATTCCAGTGCTATCGCAGGTTCAGCGGGACACTGGCCCTGAAAACACAGGTCCGTTGGCGATCCGAATTGAGCACCTGACAAAGATCTACTCGCAGAGTCATATCGCGGTCAACGATATGAACCTGGAGGTGCCCAAGGGCTCGGTGTTCGCACTGCTAGGGCCAAACGGCGCGGGAAAAACAACAACGCTGAGGCTCATTCTTGGTCTACAGCGTCCCACGGCTGGAATCGCGGAAGTGTTCGGGCGTAGGTGCGGTCCCAATGCCGTCGATGTCCGCTCCCGCATCGGTTATTTGCCCACCAACCCGAAACTGCCCGAACAGCTCAGACCCATCGAGTACCTGAATCTGGTGGGGAAGTTGTATGGTCTGACATCCCAGGCCCGAGCGCCGGTGATTTCCTCCTTGCTTCGCGCGGTGGGCTTGCTCGGAGCAACCAGTCAGCGAATCGGAACGTTCTCCACTGGGATGTGTACACGGCTGGGAATCGCGGCATCGCTCGTCGGCGATCCGCCGCTGCTGATATGGGATGAGCCTACTGCGGGCCTCGATCCATCGGCGAGGCGCTTCACGCTGGATCTAATTCGCGAGCTAGGAAAGACCAAGACGATGATCGTGGCGACTCACATTTTGAACGACATCGACCAAGTGGCCGACCATCTTGGGGTGATGCATGAGGGGCGAATGATCTACACCGGTTCGATGGCCGACATGAGAAGGCGTCTTCATAATGACGAATTCAGCCTGGACCTCGATGGCCCGCCTGAGAATATCCGGGAATTAGGCGATAAGGTTGCCGTGAAAGACGGAGTCGAGGCTTGGATTGAAGGCGATCAAATTCTCCACGTCAGAATCGCCGATGGCCATAGCCGTTCAGGCGTACTTGCCGGTATCTTGACCCTGATCGAGGGGGACGGTGTATCTCTTACGAGGATTCGCACGGGACATAACACAACCGAAGACGCGTATCTTCAACTGCTCCGGGAGGATCAAGCCCATGGCTTCGACCGCTAGTGAAACCAGTCTCGCCGTGCGGCTACGCCCTTGTCTGGCCGTTTGGCAACATGACCTGCGTGGCCTATGGCAGAGCAGATTGATTCGGCTCTGGCTGGCGGCAAGTGTAGTTCTGACACTGTTGGCCACGGCTGGCAACTGGGGAGTCATGGCGGACGCTCCTCTGATCGCCCTCCTCTTGACGCCGTATTTGGTCTTTCCATGGCCTTTCGTGGTGATCATACTGAGCGTTACCCCCGTCTCTGGTGCACGAACCGAAACACTCGCCGATGGAATACTCAGTCGGCCTATAACTCGTCACGGTTACTTGCTTGCGACCTGGGCAGCGCGACTTGTTGCGGTGCTAGGTGTCTACCTAATAGGGACCGTCCCGGCAATTGCAATGCTCACTCTGGCACAACGTCCTGTGCCCCAAGACCATGTTACCGCTTATGGTGTAATTAATTCTCTGTGCGTAGTGGTGG
>JAPYPO010000549.1 GCA_029937645.1 Candidatus Hydrogenedentota bacterium | reverse complement strand
CTAATAAACACGAATTACGAAAAATTAGTGTGTATTAGTGTTCATTAGTGGTTCAAGGCGGGTCGAGCGTTTTGGTTGTGAATCCACTTGGCGGAGGCGGATGGGAATCGAACCCACCGCCCACACAGAATGCGGGCCACTGGTTTTGAAGACCAGGGCGGCCACCAGGCCACATTCGCCTCCGCAGGGATGGATACTTTCGCAGATTTGGGTTGGGTATTCAAGCCGCCGGAAATACGCCACGAATTCTTTCTCCCGCAAAGCCTCAAAGACGCAAAAAAGAGCTAAGCGGCAGTCATGTTGTGCCACGAATTTTCATACTAATTCCCTTTGCGCCTTTGCGTCTTTGCGTGAGAAATCGAATGGACGACTTCCGGCCACATTTAGGGTGTTATCTTCCTGGGTTTATCCTGTTCGGGCATTCGTATACTATCCGAGCCTCACGCGCGGGCCGCGTGTCATATAACTTGCCGCCGCCGGACCGGAGGAGTCAAACCTATGCGCCGCACCAAGATTGTCTGTACGATCGGACCCAGTTCTCGGTCGCCCGAGGCGCTTCGTGCGCTGATCGAGGCGGGGATGAATGTGGCCCGACTCAATTTCTCTCATGGGGAGCAAGCGGATCATCAGAAGACCTGCGACGACATCCGGGCCATCGCGGCGGATCTCGACAAAAACGTCGGTGTATTGGTCGACCTCCAAGGGCCAAAGATTCGCACGGGGAAACTAACGGATGGCAAATCGGTTCATCTCGTATCCGGCAAGAAAATTACGATTACCACGCGCGACGTGATAGGAACGGTCGATCTCATTTCGACGACCTACGAAAGCCTGCCGGGCGATGTGAAGTCCGGCGATCATGTTTTCCTGGCCGACGGCATTCTCGAATTTGAGGTCGAGAAGGTGGAGGGCCAGGATGTCCATTGCCGCGTGGTCCATGGCGGCGATCTCGGCGAGCACAAAGGCATCAACCTGCCGGGCGTTCAGGTCAGCGCGCCTTGCCTCACGGAGAAAGATCTCTCCGACCTGAAATTCGCGCTCACCATGGACATCGACTTCATCGCCCTGTCCTTCGTCCGAACCGCCGAAGACATCGAAATTCTGCGTGGCCACATTGGCGACTCCGCGACGGGCCCGTCCATCATCGCGAAGATCGAGCGGCCGGAAGGTGTCGAAAACTTCGACGAGATTCTCCAAGCCACCGATGCCATCATGCTTGCGCGCGGCGACCTCGGCGTGGAGGTCCCGTTGAACGAAGTACCCCAGATCCAAAAACGGCTCATTAGCCATTGTAACGACCTCGGCGTTCCCGTCATCACAGCCACCCAGATGATGGAGTCCATGCTCGACAGTGTCCGGCCTACGCGCGCCGAGGTAGCCGACGTAGCCAACGCCATTTATGATGGCACCGACGCCCTCATGCTTTCCGGCGAAACCGCCTCGGGCCAATTCCCCGTTCAGGCGGTCCAGATTATGGCCCGCGTCGCCCAGACCGCCGACGAGGCCATGGCCGACGATCCGACCTACGACCGGATCGTCCGCATGCGGCAATCTGGCATTCGCAAGGGCCGAGGCAGCTTCGGCGACGCCATCGGACAAGCGGCTTGCCGTACCGCCGAAGGCGTGGGCGCCACGCGCATCGTGTCCTTCACCAAGATGGGTTACACCTCTGGCCTGATTGCACGGTACCGCCCTCACGTCCCCATCACCGGCATCACCTTGAGCGAACGGGCCCGGAGGCGATGCTCGCTCATTTGGGGCGTGGATACCATTCTCTCCATCGAACCGGTAGACACGGACGAGCTCGGCGAAATCGTTGACGACGCGCTACTCTCTCATGGCCTTGCCGAACCGGGCGACATCGTGATCATCGCGGGCGGAACACCGCTGGCCATTCGCACACGGACCAATATGCTCAAGATCCATACGGTTCGAGAATCGAGTTAACCTCTCGCGCTTCTGTATACTTGCACGGATGCAGGATCAACGACGCACCATAGAACCCGACTGGTATCGAGTATCCTTCGATGCCCTCTACCCGATCATCTACGCGCACCGCACGGTTGAAGCCGCCCGCGAAGACGCCTATTTTTCCATTCAGGAAACGGGCATCGAGCGTTCGGATGTGGTGCTTGATCTGTGCTGCGGCAACGGTCGGCACATGGCCCACCTGCTCAAAAAAACCGACCGGGTGGTCGGGCTCGATTACTCGCCCCATTTGCTGAAGTTGGCCCGCCGCTCCTTGGGTGGCCGTGCCTGCCTGGTTCGCGCGGACATGCGTTGCCAGCCCTTCCAAGGCATCTTCGATGTGGTCGTAAATTACTTCACGAGTTTCGGCTACTTCCCTTCGGAAGAAGAAAACCTGATGGCGGTGCAGGGGCTGGCCGGTGCGCTAAAACCAGGAGGGCGCTTCTTCATCGACTACTTCAACCGCTCCTATACCGAGAAAAACCTGGAGCCCTCCACGGTGCGCAACCACGAAGACTACGAAATTCGCGAACATCGCTGGATCGATCTGGAGAGCGACCGAATAAATAAGACCACCGTGGTGTTTAAAGGCGGGCAGGAGATCAGCCGAAGCGGCGAGTCCGTCCGGTTGTACTCCGACTCCGAGTTCGAGAGCCTTTTGGCGAAGGGGGGTCTGCGGGTGGAACGAATATTTGGAGATTACAGCGGAGCGGATTGTTGCGACCCCACGCAGCCCCGCATGATTGTGGTTGGGCATAAGGCCTAGGATGCGGCAACACCTTTCGGAATACGTTGCAGACGCAGAAGACCTCGGCGCATTCTTCGCCAAGCCCCCGAAGGCCCTGTTCGATTCGCCTCCCGTTGCGCGGGAGTGGGATCCTC
>JAPYPO010000548.1 GCA_029937645.1 Candidatus Hydrogenedentota bacterium | reverse complement strand
CCGCAAACTCGCTTGCCATCTGCGTGAACCACGTCACCGGATCCGCCGCAAGCCGACTGAAGTCTGGCAGGGTTTCGAGGTCTTTCCGGGCTTCCTCGTGCCGCGCCTTCGCCGTATCGCGCCCGTCGCCCAACTGCTCGACTCGGTCGCTCAGGCGGTGGATGCGTGAATCCAGCTCCGCAAGGCGATCCTCCAGAACCGGATCCATTTCCTCCATGTCAAACGAGCCGTCGGGACCGAGCCGCTCCAACTCCTTCTCTCGATTTTCGGCCAACTCAGCGCGCTCGGCTTCGCTCCGTTCGATCTGGTCCCCCGCCGCCGTGGCAAGCGTCGCGGCGTGGTGTACTTCCCCTGCCGCGTCGAGCGGAAAAGTGCGGAGGGCTGCGGAATCGAAAGACTCCGCCGTCTTGGCGTTAATTTCTGATTCTAAAGTCTCGGCCTTCTCCAGCCTCGCCGCCACGCTGAGCTGCTCGTGAGCCGTTAGCTGTTCTTCCAAGGCTGTCTGCGCCTCGGCCAATTCGGCGAGGGCGCGTAGCACCGACTGCCGCTCCTCCTCGATATGGCCTATCTCTCCACGCAACGCTCCCACTTGTTCCTGTTCCTTTTGAAGATCCACAAGCCGTGCGCGCGCCATGGGAAGGGGTTTCGTCCGCGCGGCCGATTGGCCAATCGAGGTGATTCGATCCGTCAGCCGCTTCAACGCCGACTCCGCCGAACTTTCGCCCGTTCCCGAGTCCGTCAGCGAGAGGAGCTTCTCCCGGATTTTGATCAGCGCCTGCTTATCCCCCAATTCATCGAGGGTCACATGCGAAATCGTCGCCATGCCAAGGAAAACTTCCTTGGTCATGCCGAGATGGCGTTCGGCGAAGGTCGACTCGCGGTTGCGCAACATCGTGAATTCGGCCGTAATATCGCGCGCGTCTGTGCGATCATAGATTTGGATGCTTTCGTTCTTCCGGCTGAAGTTTCGCTGAACTTCGAATTCCTTTCCGGAATCGAGCGCATACCAAATTCGGCCGCCGTAGCCCCCCGATTCGTCCCAGGGTTCCCGCACCCGGTTCGAGTCGTCATACAGCCGCTGGACTGTGCTGCGCTTCTGGCCGTACAGCATGTCGCCCATGAAATGGCGAAGCGTGGACTTCCCCTGTTCATTGGGGCCGGCTATTATTTGAAGCTCGGGATTTATCTCGACTTCCCGATCCTTGAAACGGCCATAGCCGTCAATTGATAATTTGGTGAACTTCACCGCAACCCTTCCGCGTTAACCCCGTTCCAAACCCCGGATTTCCAATTCCCTCGCGCGGAATGCCGCCAGGCCCACCTCCCGCGCACGCTCCAACAATTGCCGCCGTCCCTCTTCCGTGGCGTCTTCAATTTCCCCGCTGAGCCGGTGAATGAGCACCCCGAGGCTCGTATCCTCGCGGCCCAGCTTCGTGTAATCTTCAATCGATTCCGTCCGGTCTACAAACTCCAGCAACTCGAAATCCTGCGCCAGGGTGTCCTGAATCGACGGCAATTCTGAACGGATGGCCGGCGGGCACAACCCCGTCAGCGTGATGCGGGCCAACTGCGAACGGCTCTCGTCCCGCGTGGCGTGGCGCACGGCGTCCAGCAAATCTTGCGATGAAGTAAAACTGTCGCAACTCAACGTGTGGGTCGCATAGACCACCCGCGACGACGCCACCGGCTTTACCTCGACCGCCGAGCCGTTAATCTCGACTTCGACGTGATGCCGAATGCCTGGCTCGCGAAAGCCATGGCCTTCGGGCGCTCCGGAATAGTAAATCGCCGTACCGAAATCCCCCGGGATTTCGGTAAACGAATGAAAGTGGCCGAGCGCAAGATAGGCCAGTCCGTCCACGGCGGCGTCCGCCGCGTCAAAGGGGGCGTACGACTCCTTCGAAGGCGGCTGATGGCTCTTCTCCGAACCGTGCCCTACCGCGACATGGGTTGTCCCGCGTGTCTCGCCGAGGCGCAACGATCCGAAAGGATTCGCCGACGACTCCGGTCCGTCAAAGCCGAAGCCGTGGACCATTAGCGCGCCGTCCTTGACGGCCACGGATGTCCATTCGGGCGACGGAAAAATCGTTACGTTGTCCGGCCACGTTTCGGTGGCGTAGGGCGATTCCGGCGTGTACGGATCGTGGTTCCCCGGTGAGATGAACACGGGCACATGCGCTATCGATCGGAATTCGGACATGAGAAACGCGACCGTATCCCTGGTCACCCTGTCTCCTTCGAACAGATCGCCGGCAATAAGCAGCGCGTCCGCAGGCCAATTCCCCGCGCGCGACACAATCGACCGGAATACCTCGCGCAGGCTCTGGCGGCGGCGGTTCCCTAAACGGGCCGGCATGGCCGCGCGCGCGAAGCACATATCCAGGTGGACATCCGCCGTATGAACAAGTCTCATCGCCAACCTTTGCGCCCCATCGATACGTTTCAGACTGCCTCGCGACTGCGCCATACACGACGCGGTCACGACCCACTAGTGTACAGAAACCGGAGACGGAACGAAATACGGAGTGGGAGGGAACGCCACAGCACGAACGGGCTCCATAGGTATGACCGGTAGAAGATTGGCGCCAAGTTCGTGACGCGCGCTCGGTACGCCACATTTCTGGCGGCCGAGGCGCCATTCCACAATTGCTGCTATTGATCCGCAAACGACCTCGAAGAGGGTGGTGATGGCAAAATTGACCTTGAAAACGTCTGCTGTTGTATCTACAGTGGCGGAGAACTCGCCCAGTGCAGTCTGCGGCGGATTCATAGGGGAAATGCCGGTCGGACGGAAGGAGAGGTAATGGGCTCAAGAAAAGCCGCGCTCTTGTCGGTTCTAGGATTTATGGC
>JAPYPO010000042.1 GCA_029937645.1 Candidatus Hydrogenedentota bacterium | reverse complement strand
ACGCCACCGAAAAGACCCCGTCCGTGTGGCCGGTGAAGGTACGTACTAAGGCGCCCGTCCCCGCATCCCACAGCTTCGCCGTATTATCCAATGAACCGGTCAGAACCTGCGTGCCGTCCGGAGAAAACGCCACCGAAAGGACATAGTTTGTGTGGCCGGAGAATGTGCGTATTTCGGTACCCGTTCCCGCATCGGACAGCTTCGCTGTCTCATCCCCCGAGCCGGTAAGGACCCGCGTGCCGTCCGGCGAAAATGCCACCGAGAAGACCCCGTCCGTGTGGCCGGTGAAGAAGGTGCGTACTAAGGTGCCCGTCCCCACATCCCACAGCTTCGCCGAATCGTCCCACGAACCGCCGGAAAGGTAAAGGTTCTGCGCGCCAGCGGTAACGACCTGTGCGCCGTCCGGAGAAAACGCCACCGATGCGACCCTGCCCGTGTACCCGTAGAAGGCCTGTACAAAGGCACCCGTGCTGGCGTCCCATAGCCTCGCGGTCCGGGCCGATCCGGTCAGGACCTGCGTGCCGTCCGGAGAAAATGCCACCGAATTGACATGGTCAGTGTGCCCGGAGAAAGTGCGTATTTCCACACCCGTGCTAGCGTCCCACAGCTTTGCCGTCTCGTCCGGCGAGCCGGTCAGCACCTGAGTACCGTCCGGAGAAAACGCCACCGAAAGGACATAACGTTCATGGCCGGAAAAGGTGCTTATTTCCGCGCCCGTTCCCACATCCCACAGTTTCGCCGTCTCATCCCGCGAGCCGGTCAAGACCTGCGTCCCGTCCGGAGAAAACGCCACCGAGTTGACCCCGCCCGTGTGGCCGGAGAACGTGCGTATTTCCGCACCCGTGCTGGCGTCCCACAGCTTTGCGGTATGGTCCTGCGAGCCGTAGCCGGTCAGGACCTGCGTCCCGTCCGGAGAAAACGCCACCGCGAAGACCGAGCTCTCGTAGCCGGAGAACGTGCGTATTTCCGCACCCGTGCTGGCGTCCCACAGCTTTGCCGTCTGGTCCCCCGAGCCGGTCAGAACCTGCGTGCCGTCCGGAGAAAACGCCACCGACCGGACCACGTACGTGTGGCCGGTGAAGGTGCGTACTAAGTCACCCGTCCCCGCATCCCACAGCTTCGCGGTATTGTCGTTCGAGCCGGTCAGAACCTGCATGCCATCCGGAGAAAACGCTATCGAACGGACTTCCCCCTTGTGACCGGTGGGCGTTGTCCAAATCGGTTCCGTAATGTCGGCGTGGGTTTGGGTGGTCGCGAGGGTTGGGAGTAGGGCCAGCAGGGCTATTAGCGTGAGCAGCGCCCGAGAGGCGGGGCGGGGTGTTGGGTAGATGGGGGTGGCTATGGCACGATTTTTTACCATGGCTGGCGTGGCGGGCCTGAGGCGGTTGGCTTTAGGGCCGTCGCCGGACTGTCGCGCTTTGTTGAATATGCTTTCCAGTCGGTACCCCCTACTAATCCTAGCGGCCATACTGTATTCCTCCCTGGTCGGATTCTAACACAGCTCTATAGGAAGGACGAGTGGCGCTGACAAAAGGGGAAGTATTGGACTATATCTTAATAGTTCTTCCTCTCCTTTCACCGGTACAGGAATAATGGTTTCTGCAACAAAACCACAACCATAAGCGCTGGTGAGATTGGCCGTGACCGCGCCCGACTCGAAGTCCGCCGCGTCCAGCAGGTAGGATAGCCCCTCCGAAACCTTGCGGAGATCCTGATATGAATCAATGGAAGATTGGCGCGGTGACGGTTACGCGGATTGTCGAGCTTGAGTTGCCGGGGCTGACGTTTATTTTGCCGGATATGACGCCGGAGAATTTGCGGCCGATGGAGTGGCTCTCCCCCCACTTCGTGAATGAGGAGTGGCAGCCGATCGCGAGTGTTCATGCGTTGGTGGTCGAGTCTCAGGGCAAACGCATCGTGGTCGATACCTGCATCGGCAACGACAAGACGCTGCCCATCAAGCCCTGGTGCAACCGGAAGGGCCCGTTTCTCGAAGATTTCAAGGAGGCGGGTTTTGACCGGGAAGCGATTGATATGGTGCTGTGTACGCACCTGCATCCGGATCATGTCGGGTGGAACACGATGCTGGTGGATGGCCGGTGGAAGCCGACGTTTCCGAAGGCGGAATATCTCTTTGGCCGGTTGGAGTGGGAGCATTGGAATCGGTCGCGCGACCGCCATACAACGCCGCTGCTGGAACAGTCGGTGGAGCCGGTTCTCGACGCGGGGCTTGAGCGCCTGGTCGAGACGGACCATCGCGTGACGGACGAGGTCTGGCTGGAGCCGACGCCGGGCCATACTCCCGGGCATGTATCGGTGCGCATCGCATCGGAAGGGGCGGAGGCGGTGATTACCGGGGATGTGCTGCACCACCCGGGACAGATGGGGCGTCCGCATTGGAAGTGCACGGCGGATGTGGATTCTGATGCTGCGGTGGCCACGCGCAAGGAGTTCTTATCGCGGTATTCGGATGCGCCGATTCTGGTAATAGGAACGCATTTCGCCGCGCCGACGGCAGGCCATGTCGTGCGCGATGGCGAGGCTTGGCGCTTCGAGGTGTAGGGCTGCGATTTCTTGGGGAAATTCTTGGGGAAAACCGTTTTTGAAAAAACGGTTCTTCCCCAAACCCCTTTCCTAAAAACTTTTGGTGTGGTTTGGGCTGAATGGGAGGGCGGCTCTTGTGCTATGATCGTTTGACTTTCTGTAGTTGGAGAACGGTTCAGGATGACCGATGCGCATGGCCAACAGTCTTTTTCGAAGCGACAATTTCTAACTGAATTGGGGATCGTTGCGCTTGTTCTGGTTGTGCTCGCCGGGTGTTTGGGCGGCGCGGCCTATTATGTGTTGGTTGTTCGCGCTCAGATTGCTCCGGGCGATGTGATCGTGGTGCAGGTCGCGGGGCATCCCGATCTGTCAGGCGAGGCCCGTGTGGGCGATGACGGCCTTGTGCGCGTGCGCGTAATTGGTATGGTGCCCGTCTCGGGGTTAAGTGTGGAGGCGGCAGGACGCCTGATCGCGGATCTTCTCGGCGGGGTGACACGGACCGAGATGGACGTGCGCGTCGAAAAAAAGAAATCTTAGGAGAGCGGCGTGCGTCTAATTCGATTGGTCACAGTTTCGGGCGAGGATAAGCCTGGGGTGAGCGCCTCGTTGCTCGCGATTTTGGCGGAGCACAAGGCGACGATTCTGGATATGGGCCAGGCCGTTATCCACCAGACGCTTTCGCTCGGGCTCCTGGTGCAAGTGCCGCAAGATGACGACTGGCCAACGGTCGCAAATGAGTTATTGTTCCGCGCCTACGAACTGGGCTTGACCGTTAAGTTCGAGTCAATCGAGCCGGAAACGTACAACCGTTGGGTAGGCGTCCAGGGGAAAGAACGGCACATCGTCACGCTCCTCGGCAAGCGGCTTGACGCAGAGCCTCTCGCCCGCTTCACACGGATTATCTGCGACCACGGGCTAAATATCGATGTCATCAACCGCCTTTCCGGGCGCGTCCCGCTCGATAGCGCGCCCGCACCCGCGATGGCCTGCGTCGAGCTATCGGTCCGGGGAACGCCACGGGACAGCACGGAAATGCGGCGGCAATTCCTGGATCTCGCGCACGAGGCTGGCGTCGATATCGCCTTTCAGGTCGATAATGTGTACCGCCGAAACCGGCGGCTCGTCGCGTTCGACATGGATTCCACCCTCATCCAGGCGGAGGTCATCGACGAACTTGCCAAGGCCGCGGGCACGGGTGACGAAGTCTCGCGGATCACCGAATTGGCCATGCGCGGCGAGATCGATTATCAGGAGAGCTTCCGCCAACGGCTCGCATTGCTCAAAGGACTCGACGAAAAGTCCGTAGCGGAAGTGGCCGAGCGTATTCCACTCACCGAAGGCGCGGAACGCCTGATCACCATGCTGAAACGACTGGGCTACAAGGTGGCCCTGCTCTCCGGCGGGTTTACCTATTTCGGAGAACGTCTCCGCAAACGGCTAGGTATCGACTATCTCCACGCGAACGAACTCGAGATGATCGATGGCGTCGTCACCGGCAACGTGTCCGGTCCCATCGTTGACGGGCCTCGAAAAGCAGAGCTTCTCCACGAAATCGCTGCGATCGAAAACATTTCGCTCGAACAAGTCATCGCTATCGGCGATGGCGCGAACGACCTCCCCATGCTCAGTGCCGCCGGACTCGGCATCGCCTTTCGCGCCAAACCCATTGTAGCCAAATCGGCGCGCCAAGCCATTTCAACCGTCGGCCTCGACGGTATCCTCTACCTCATCGGCGTTCGCGACCGGGACACCCTCGACGAATTCAACCGGATGTAAGGCCTTCGAGAACGATATGCGGGCCTTCACCCAGATCGTGGCGTATCAGTCGCCGACGAACTCCGGCCAGTTCGTGCTGAAGTAATCGATGAATTTTGGCGACATGCCTTCCCTCGCCAAGTGCTGCCTCGATGCGGGGATCTCCGTGGGTGCGAAGGAATCGTTCGCTTGGTACAGCAGGGGAAAGTCGTGGTTCAGCATGGCAGCGCGGCCCAGCATGACCCAGTCCACTCCGGCATTCATCGCTTCTTTCGCTTGCTCGGGGGTGCGAATATTTCCCGCGACACCCAGGCATGCATTTCCGCGCTCCAGCTCCGCAAAGTGGCTCATGAGCGACTTTCCTTGAAACTCCTCCTCGATGGGTTCCTTGAATGCATCCCATAGGGACATGTCCAGAAAATCGATTCGACCTTCATGCATTAAGCGCTGAGCGATGTGCAGCACCTCCGACAACTGCATACCGAATCGTTCCGGAGAAAGACGGACCCCGAGCATGAAGTGTTCGTTGCAGCGGGCGCGAACTCCGTCGATTATCTCGAACAGAATGCGGAACCGGTTATTCACGTCCCCGCCGTATTCATCTTCGCGGACGTTAATGGTCGCGGCAAAAAACTGGCACAAGATGTAACTATGCGCGCCGTGGATTTCTACGCCGTCGAAACCTGCTTTTTCCGCGCGTACTGCGGCTTCGATGAAGTCCTCGACCAGTTGCTTCGTCTCGTCCAGACTCAACGCCCGCGCGCCTGTCTTCTCGTTATCCGAGGGGCATACGGGCGTTGTGCCGATCAATTCCGCCGGCGAACGCATGCCCGCGTGGTGCAATTGAGCAATCGCAAGCGAATCGTGGGATCGAATGGCCGAGGCTAACCGGCTAAGCCCGGCGACGTGGTCGTCCTTCCAAATACCTAACTGGCCCGGAAACCCTTTCCCGATTTCTTGGACGTGTGCCGCGCAGGTCATCGTCAGGCCGAAGCCGCCTTCGGCGCGCATCGTAAGCCAACGAAATTCTTCCTCCGATAGCGTGCCGTCTTCATGGCTCTGGCAATTGGTCAGCGGGGCCAACATAAAACGATTCTTCATCGACTGACCGCATGAAAAGCTCAAAGGCGCTAATAAATCAGACATTGTTTAATACATCCATTCATCCAAACCGCATTCTAAATTTGTAAGAAACGTGCTTCATTTTCGAAGAAAGACTATACAGCGCTCCTTCGACTGCTCAGGATTCCCCAACGCCGCCGTCTTCCCCACTCCCAAACGTGTCGACGGGCAGGGTGCCGCTTAGGTCGACTCCACGTAGGTCAGCCTCGCGTAGGTCGGCTCCAGTAAGGTTCGCTCCACACAGGTTCGCCCCGACGAGACTCGCCGACTTGAGCTTGGCCCCGCGGAAGTCCACATCGCGGAGATCGGCCTCATCGAGCCGGGCCCCAGTCAGATCGGCGTTGGCAAGAATGGCCCCGGTCATCGTTGCCTTGCTTAGTATCGTCCCGCACAGATCGGCCCCACGGAGATCGGCTCCGCAAAGATTGGCCTCCCGGAGGACGGCCTCGGTAAGCCTGGCCCCTTGAAGGTCAGCCCCAGCCAAGTTCGCACCGGTGAGAACCGCGCAATAGAGGTTGGCTTCCACCAGTTTAGCGTCACGCATATCGGCGTCGGTTAAATCCGCCCACGTGAGTTTCGCTTCCAGGAAATCGGCTGTACTGAGATTCGTCCCGCTGAGCGTAGCGCGTTGGAGTTGCGCCCGTCGAAAGTTGGCCGTACTGAGGTCGGCCCTTGTGAGATCGGCCCTCCGGAGATTAGCCTTGCGAAGGTTGGCGCCCTGAAGATCCGCCTCGATAAGGTTAGCCTTGCGAAGGTCCAAACGCGGGTTGTTAATCTCAGACTGCCATTCATGAATCGCGACGGCGCCTCGTTTCGCGATATCATCGTGTAGACCCATCACGCGATCATGCCAACCTAAAGAAGTCAGGTCAAGCAAATCGCCAGCCCTGCGATCTACGATGCTGACGCTCTCCGAGATCCTGAAGGGTGCGGTACTTGCCATGTGCGCGGTCTGCTGCGCGTTTGTACTCACAGCGCTCGCCGCCGACTTGCCCCATTTATTGTACCGGTTTAACACCGAACACGAGGGCATCTCCGCGGCACTCACCGCCATCGCAATTCGAGGTTATCGAAAACGAATGGTGTAGCCCGGACATCCTAGGTAAGTTGAGGCAGTTTTCGAAGGAAGTTAATAACCACCAGCAAAACTGGTGGCTTGTAGAAGGCCCCAAAAAGAAGGGGTTTATTCGTATCAGTCCCGCCTCAAGGTCTCACCGGCCGCAAGAACTCAAACATTGTCATTCACGGTGAAACCCGCGCCGCGAAACCCCATCGATTGTACGCAACCGCTACGTATCTTACTGGACATACCCCAACGACCTGAGTTGTTCCACAAGTTCTTCTTCCCCGAGACGACCGTGATCAATTTCCCTCCCTGCGAGAGGAATTATATCGTCATATGAATCTATTTTCGTCGAGGCACTATCCCTAAAAAAACTCGGCTCGATGATTTCTCTTAACACTTGTCCCTTCATGTCCGTTGCATTCGGCAGGCCGAGAAGCGCAAGAATCGTTGGGGCAATGTCGTATATGCTGGCATCCACCGTTACCCCCTTTCGAATGGGGTATCCTGACGCGATGAAAATGCCCTCAATATGATGCGTACCCGACTGCCCCACCGCAATGGTGCCTTCCCTCTTCTCAGATTTCCAGTACTCGGCATAGTCCTTTTTCGGGATGTCTTGCGGAAGCAGCCCGGACGACTGAAAGCCGTGATCGGAAACGACAAGTATCACCGTGTTCGGATCGATGAGCGAGAGAAGCCGCCCAAGGTACCCATCATTGTGCGCATACAGGTTGTCAACGATCACCCCAAGCCGAGATGCTTTTTCGCGATTGACCCCATCGAAGTCGTCCGGATATGCATTATGCCAGAAGGTATGCGACACGGAATCGGTAGCCACCAAGAAGACTCCCATGAGGTCCGGCTGTCCGTGCTCCTGCAAAGTCTGGATGCTCATTTCCTCATGGGTTCTCTGACCCGCAAAACTCCATTTCAATACACTCAGACCGTGGGCCCGCTGTGGTTTCAGACTACCTGTATATTCTTCCTGTTCTTCCTCATTCAACGGCACGAGTTCGATAATTTCCTCAATAGGAAGGGAATCCGCAGATATACGAAGCCTCTCCAGGTCCTTGATACGCTCCTCGGGGTAGGTTAACGCGAATTCGCGTTGCGCCGAATTCCAAATCGCCTGCGGCAAAACCACGGCCCGATCCGAAATCATATAGCCGTCAACCTTTTCTGCAGGCCAAGTGGCCAACCAGCCGTGAAACCCGACCGTTTTTTGAAAAACAGTCGCGATGTTCCACAAGGCGGGCACCTTTCGGTCTACAGAACTCATTAAGTGTTCCCTCGATCCATCGCCATCGCCAATCAAAAAACCCGTTACACCATGCTCATCCGGAGATTTACCCGTAACCATCGTCGTCCAGATTCGAGGAGACATAATCGGCTCTTCCGATTTGAGATTCCCCCTCGCACCCGACTCGATAAGCCGCGCAATGTTGGGAACCCTACCCTCTTTAATTAGCGGGTCCAGTACAGAAAACGTAGCCCCGTCAATGCCAACAATCAAAACCTTTGGAAAATCCCCAGCATTCGGCTTAGCGCCGAGTGCCGAGTGCCGCAACCGCATCTTGAGCACTCCCCTCGTGACAAGAAGTTACAAGCCCGCCCACGAGAAGCGCAATGAGTACAAGGCAAAGGACTTTCGGGAAAACACGGGCTGGCATGAACGAACTCCCCACAAACAGATAAGGGCATCCGAAAGACGCCCCAAACATCGAAACACTTTATTGAATTAGAAAAAAGTATACACAGCCACCTTGATCCAGGCAAACGAAACTATTCCGCTATGGTGGCCGGCCCCACTATTGCCAATGGACGACCACGATGCTCCTCTACAACGCCATTTCTGCGGCACCCATCGCCATCGCATTTCGAAGCTATAGAAGACGAATGGCTTGCACCAAACTTGCATAATCTTGAGAGACGTCCTCCCGCCCCATAAAATGCGTGAATCCGATATCCCAGAATAGATTGCGGGTAGTTTTTTGCTTCTCCTTCGGACTGTCAAAATCCCGACACATTGCATTCCAGCATTTCGATTTGTTCCAATGGACAGCCCTGCGGTGGATTCAGTCCCGCGCTCTGCGGCAGAGGCATCGGGCCGGCGACAAACAGCCTGCTGTTGGACACCCAGAAGGATGGAGCCGTCTATTTCGGTTTTCTCCGGAATGAATCGACGTTGATTCCCACCGAGGAAAAGACGTTGGGTGTGTCGCATAAAATGAAGTCGAAGTCGAGTCCGGAGACACGATGTCCAGACGGGAACCCATTGGCAATATAGAAGGCTTGAATGCGCCGCTTCGGCGCTTTCTCACTCTCCCCGGCTTCCGCACGATGATCGTGCTTGCCACGTTCCTATTTGTGCCAATTGCATTTAGGTTGATGGGCGCCCAATCGTTAAGTTTATTGTATTGGCTGCCACTCATTTTGCTCGGAGGGGCCGAACTTTCACTCTCCATCATGCTGATTACGACGGCCTATTGTATTCTCTTCTACCTTCTTCCTACGGACCTTTACGTGAACGGACTACTGGGCACCGCCGTTATCGCGGCTCTCGCGCTCGATGCCTACCGCAAACTCGGACTCTGGGTTGAAGAAGGCACACCTCGTGGAGACCGATACAGGGGATTTCAGCCCTACGTTGTGGGAGGCGCGATCGCTCTGACAGCTTTCTTCGCCACGAGTCTATTCTTTCGCAATCTTTCAATATTTGAATCCGCCGTCTGGATGACTCTTTACGGCCTAATCACAAGGAGTCTTCCGAGACTCGCCCCCCGGGTACGAATACAAACATCTTCCACGATCATTCTTGCGTTGTCGACTATATGCAGCTTCCTTCTTTTGGAAGCCGGTGTTCGCTTTCTCACAGAGACTCGTGAAACCTATCAGGCTCATGAGCCACACGAAGGGGCGATCTTTTCACTCAAGCGGGGAGCGTTGGGGCGGCATTCCATGCATAAAGATGACCAACCCAATCCAAATGTGCTATTTCGGATCTCGGCTCAGGGCCTGCGTGACGAGCACATTCCCGTGAAAGCGGCCGACGAGTTTCGGATTCTATTGCTGGGCGATTCCTACACGATGGGCTATGGATTGCACACCGAGGAAACGTATGCCTATCTTCTTCAACAGAAACTAGACAAGGCGTTTCCCCGAAAGAAGGTACGAGTCATCAACTGCGGTGTTGGCGGATATGCCCCATTTCAAGAGCGCATCTTCTTGAACGAACGCGGATTCCTCCACGATCCGGATCTAGTCATTCTACAACTTTTCCCGCCGAACGATGTTGGAAATAGCCTGGCGCTAACGAATATTCGTTTGCACACCTTTGACCCTGTATGGAATCGAAATCTCCTCAACTACAAGAAACAAAAGGAAGCGCCCGTCGCGGCAGAACGTTGGCTGGTCAGACATTCAAGGGCGTACGAACGCCTGACGACGATCATGAAGGATAATGGACCCGTCTTTTCCTTATTGAGAAATTTTCGGCCGATTCCGCAAGTATCCTATCCGAATTTGCAACTACGAACCGATCGTCCCTTTCTGCAGGAAGTGTGTTTACGCGAATGGTACCCGGAATTAGAAGAGGCCTGGAAAAAGTACGAGGAAGCTATACTCGGGATCGCATCTGACTGTAAGACGCGCGGCGTAGCCATCGCCGTTTTCGCCCACTCCGATGTAAATTCGCTACATCCTGAGTACTGGAAGAGTTTAAACCAACGCTGGCCAGACACCCCGTACGAAATGAATAAGGATGTTCGGCTTACGGCCGAAATGTGCATCGCGAACGATATCCCCTACATTGACGTTCTCTCGCGAATATTGGCGTATGATCTTTCTGAGGATATCTACTTCAAGCACGATGGACACTTCGCGCCGATAGGCGCACGCCTCGTTGCGGATACACTGTATGATTACACCGTTCCAGATTTTGTGTCACACCCCTAACCGATCGGTCACTCCGCGTACAGCCGAAACGGCCCGAGCTTTCTACTAGCCCGCTCCCCCCGCATCTAGATACAGCTCACGCCTTGGCGCACTTTGGGATAGGAATCACGAGGAAGGAGAAAGGACTACTTCTTCTGCTTGAGCTTCCACGTCTTGGTGTACGAAATCTGCCCGAACACACCGGCCTTCGGCGCACGGGATATGGAACTCACACGGTAACCACGGAAGGTCGTCAGCCACATTTTCTTCAGGGGACTGTTCGTCCGCACGGCGCCATCACCTGCGTCGGAATCAAATTCCTGCGGATTAGGATCGTCACCCATACTACGCCCCCTCTGACTCCCCGGTACATCTAATCACTGTATCCCTCAATCATACCACACTTTTATTCACGTTCTAGTCTATTGTTTTTCTGCCGGTAAAAACGCACGCGTAAATTACTCCGGCGTCCACGGGATCCAGGATTCAGATGGGGTATGCGCTTCCTCCATGAACCGTTCTAGTTTTTCGAGTATTTCGCTGTTTTTCTGACTAGCATCAACTCCCTCCCCCGGGTCGACACTGAGATTGAATAGCTCCAAGGAGCCCGTCCGCCGCGACCGCACCGCCTTCCAATCTCCCCAGCGAACCCCTTGCAGAAAGTCCCCCGCGTGAAACTCCCAATAAAGATATTCGTGTTCGGATTGCCGATACGACTCCCCGAGCAGGGTCGGTAGAAAGGAGATTCCATCGATATCCGCCGGCGCCTGCGCCCTACCCAACTCGGCCAACGTAGGCAGCACATCCCAAAACGCCCACCTATGATCGCTAACCGATGCCGCCTCGATAACTCCTGGCCAACGCGCTATCGCCGGAACCCGGATGCCGCCTTCGTAGAGGCTCCTCTTGTATCCGCGGAGCGGTCCGGAGCTATCGAAGAATTCGGGGTCTGCCCCTCCCTCCCGATGCGGCCCGTTATCGCTTGTAAAGATCACCAGGGTTTTCTTGTCGATTCCCAGAGTCTTTAGCGATTCCATAATCCGCCCGACATCCCGGTCAAGCCTGGAAATCATCGCGGCATGGCCCTTCTGCGCCTCAGGCCAACTCTCATTGGCGTAGGCCCCAAAATCCGGAACCTCCATGCCATCGCCCTTCGCCCGTTCGTTGTTGGCATGGGGAATCGTGTACGGCAGGTACAAGAAGAATGGATCTTCGCGGTGAGCGTCAATAAAATTAAGCGCTTCCATGGTAAAAAGGTCATGACTATACTGCGCGCGCTCGATTGCCACGTTTCGCTCGGACTCCACGTTGCCTTCAAGAGGAAACCTCTCCTGATTTCGCCAGAGATACTCGGGATAATAAGTGTGGGCGTGCATTTGGTCTAGGTATCCGAAGAACTCGTCAAACCCTTGACGATTGGGTATGCCGGCGGTCCCCTCACTTCCCAGACCCCACTTCCCAAACATCGCCGTGGCGTATCCAGCCGACTGCAAGACCTCCGCCACCGTCACGGCTTCATCCGGCAGCGACAGGCCTCCGTTGCCCCGAATGAAAGCATGCCCCGTGTGCAACCCCGTCATCAGCGCGCAGCGCGAGGGCGCACACACCGTGCTGCCCGCGTAAGCCTGCGTGAAGCGCATCCCTTCCAAAGCCATGCGATCGAGATGCGGCGTTTGAATGACCAGTTGCCCGTAGGCCCCCAGATCCCCGTAGCCCAGATCGTCCGCCATGATAAAAATGATATTGGGCTTTTCCGGCGTGGCAGGCGGCGGATCAGGCAAGACAATCCCTCCGAGAACGACGCCGAATATCGCCATGAACACAAACGCCGCCATCATAACTATCTTGCTCTTCATTGCCTGAGCCGCTCCCGTGCGATTGAATCGAAACTCGTGGAGATTTTTTACTTGCAATTCCCAAACTTCCAAATGCTACCATACGCGTAACCAAGGAGAAAGACTACTGGCTATGTGGCTCAAGGCATTACTTCTGATCGGAATTACGAGTCTGATCTCCCTATTCATTCTGGACCGCACACCGGCAACCGTCGCGCCGGCGCGGCAGGACAAGCCTGTGGCCGATCTCGAATCCCTCAACAGCGCCGAGCCGGATCAGCCCGCAGAAGACACGCCTCCGAACGAACCGGTTATAATGGACATCGCGGAACCACCTATGGACATTCTCGACGACGATATACCACCTTCGCTCACTCAAGAGCAGGACGCCTACCTCCGCTCCCTAAGTTGGCCTGAATGGGTCGACGGCGGCGTTGGGGTATGGGTGTCCGTGGATGAGCAGGTCTTGCGCGTGATCCAAGACCGCGCAATCCTGTTTCAGGTCCCCTGCGCCACGGCCCGCAACGGTGTCGGCTCGCTCGTGGACAGCTTGAAGACTCCCTTGGGCTGGCACTCCATCGCGAAAAAACTAGGCGAAAACGCCCCCTGGGGAAAAGTCTTCCGGTCGCGACGCGCCACCGATAAAACCTGGAAGACCGGCGACGAGACCTCCGAAGACCTCGTGCTCACACGGATTTTGCTGCTCGACGGCGAAGAGCCCGGCCTCAACAAAGGCGGCAACGTCGATTCCATGGCGCGCTACATCTACATCCACGGCACCAACGACGAAGCCAACATCGGGTCCCCCACCTCCCACGGCTGCATCCGCCTCCGCAACGACGACGTAATCCGCGCCTTCGAGATAATACCCACCGGTGCCAAGGTAATCATCTCCTACGACGGCGAAGCGTAGCCGTTAATCATTGACAAAGATTCCCGTATTCGAATTTGCAGCTTTTTGTTTCACTTCCTTGATTGACGCGATTCCAACCGTTCCCGCCGCTGCGGATGTCTAGAAGCTGTCGGCTGCTTCGTTCGGAACTATATCTCGTGGAACGTGTTAAACTTGATTGGAAAGGTCTTTATTTACCCCGTGATAAAAGCCCTATTGGTCATAGTTTCGTCTTGTTCTCTGGTTTCCGATTCCGCGTTTGCGCGGGGCTTCGAAACCGATCTCAAGTTCCTGATCGAAACAGCCTGTATTCACTGTCATGATGCAGATACGAAGACGCCGCTCAATATGGAAGACCTCGACTACAATCTGGGGAATCCCGATTCTTTCCAGCAGATGGTCAAGATATTTGACCGCCTCCAGGACCGGGAAATGCCGCCTCGTTCGGAGCCACGCCCCAAGCGGGCGCTGCTGAATCAAACACTCGCCTCGCTGAAGAGCGCCTTGCTCGACGCGAATCTTACCGCGCGAGAAAACCAGCGCGTTACCTTGCGCCGTCTTTCGCGATTCGAATATGAAAACACCATCAAAGACCTGCTGGGGATTCATAACGAGCTGGGCAATTTCCTGGCTACGGACCGCGACTCGGCCCAATTTGATACTATCGCGGCCGGACAGCAGATTTCGCCCATCCATGTGGAGCGCTATCTTGAAACTGCCGATCTCGCACTCGACGCGGCCATCCTGCTGGGCAAGCGTCCACGGAGTGAACCGTTATTAATTGACTACTTAAACTCTAAGTGGGTCGAGCGGTGGTATGACAGAAAGTATGAGCTAGGCGGGAGCCGAATTAAGAAGATGGACGGCGCCGTTGGCTTGTTCGAGGCAGGCGAGCAGTACTTGAGAACTGATCGCGTTGGGCTCAGAATCCGGTACCCCGGCATGTACCGGATTGTAGCGAGAGCCTCCGCGTACCAAGCGTTCTCCCCTGTGACATTGCTATTCATTCACACGAACGAAAAGAGGGGTGGCAGGAAGATACTTGCCTCCTTCGATCTCCATCAAGATGAAACGAGAACCGTCGAGTTTACGGCTTTCTTGCAACCGGACGACTTCATTTATCCGATCCCAACCGACCTAAACGGGACGCGGGACGGGAAGCACCTTGGTCAGTCGAAAGACTATGCGCGAACTTACAAGGGTGAAGGCATCGCGTTCGAGTCGCTCACAGTTCAGGGCCCCCTCGTAGAAATGTGGCCCCCTCGTAGTACTCGAGAATTGATGACCGGCGTCGAGTTTGTCGACCGGGTAGGCGATCGTGGCCCCGCCTTCGATATCAAGCTCTCGAAAGAGCCTATCGAACATGTAAGGGACATCGTCGCGCGCCTTGCCCCTCTGGCCTTCCGGCGCAACCCCGAGGAGGCCGAATTGGAGACGCTTGTCCGGTTGGCCGAGCCCGCGATTGCCGAAGGCCGTGACTTTGCAGAGGTCATCCGCGTTCCACTGCGGGCGATACTAAGCTCGCCTCAGTTCCTCTTCCATGTGGGAACGCCCGGCGAGTTAGATGACTTCGCCCTCGCAACACGGCTGTCCTATTTCTTGTGGAAAAGCATGCCCGATGAGGAACTCCTAAAGCTGGCACTTTTTGGTGAGTTGTCCGACCCCGAAGTGCTCGCGCAGCAAGTCGACCGCATGCTGAATGACGAGAAGTCGATGCGCTTCGTCAAGGATTTTCTCGGCCAGTGGTTGCGGCTCGACGAGATTAACAAGACCGCTCCCAACAAGCGCCTCTATTGGAGTTATGACAATCTCTTACATTCGACGGTATTGCCGGAAACCGAGCTATTCTTTGCGGAATTGATTAAGGAAAACCTGGGCGTCCGAAATTTCATTGACTCCGACTTTACCTTCGTAAGTCGCCCCCTCGCGAATCACTACAATATTCCAGGGGTTTGGGGACAACAAATGCGCAAGGTGACGTTGCCGGAGAACAGCCCGCGTGGCGGCATCTTGACTCAGGCCAGCATTCTCAAGGTCACCGCAGACGGAACCTCGACCTCGCCGGTAAAACGCGGCAACTTTATCGTCACCAACCTGCTCGGCCAACCACCCAGTCCGCCGCCGTCCGATTTGGTAATCGAAGAACCCGATACGCGGGGCACGACCACCATCCGCGAGCAACTGGACAAGCATCGCGACGTCGAGTCCTGCTCAGGGTGCCATAACCACATTGACCCGCCCGGTTTTGCTTTGGAGAGTTTCGATCCCGTCGGCGGATTTCGGACGAGGTACAAGACCAGGAATTGGCGGGAAAAGGGTCCGGAAGTTGATGCGAGCGGGATTACGGAGGACGGTGAGCCATTTTCCGGAATTCGTGAATTCAAGGGACTCTTGCTTGCGCAGGAAGACGATGTTGCCCGTCACTTCATTTCGCAGCTCGTGAGCTATGCAACGGGAGGCGAAATTCAATTCGCCGATCGCGAAGAACTATCCCAAATTGTGAAGCAGGCCCGCGCAAACGGATATCCCGTGCGCTCGATCATTCACCACATCGCGCAAAGCAAACTATTTAGGAATAAGTAGCCATGTTTAAAGCCCTCAATAGACGCACCTTTCTGAAAGCGGCCGGAGTCTCGCTGGCATTACCGCTGCTGGAATGCATGAGTCCGCCATTGGCCAAGGCTGCACCCACGACACCCCGGCGCATGGTGACCATCTGTAATACCCTGGGCCTGTACAAAAAGTCGCTGTTCCCAATAACACCGGGATCTGATTATGAACTTACAGAATATCTGAAAATCCTGAAAGAGCACCGAAACGATTTCACGCTCTTTTCGGGACTCGCCCACGAGGGACAAGGCGGAGGCCGCCAGCCCCATGCCTGCGAAATGACGTGGCTGACAGCAGCACGGAACCCCGGGCTGGATGGGTTCCGCAACTCGGTATCGGTCGATCAGGTCGCCGCGGAGCAGCTCGGCTACGTAACCCGCTTTCCCTCGGTGGTCCTCGGTAGCGCCTCAAGAATGAGTCAGTCCTACTCCAGTAGCGGCGTGATGGTCCCGGCTGAAAACCGCCCGGCGACGCTATTCTCTAAATTATTCCTGCAAGGGAAACCGCACGAAATTGAACGGCAAAAACAAAATCTGGGCGACGGAAAAAGCATCCTCGATGCGCTCATGACCCAGGCAAAGTCCCTCTACTATGTCGCAAGTGCCGGCGACAAGCAGCAACTGGATGAGTACTACGAGGCCGTTCGCAAGGCGGAACATGACATTTACGAGGCGCAAGTATGGATGGACAAACCGAAACCGATAGTCGATAAGGAACCGCCCGTCAATGTCCGGGACCGAACGGAACTCGTCGCGAAGACACGCCTACTGCTGAACATGGTCCCCTTGATTCTCCAGACGGACTCGTCGCGCGTGG
>JAPYPO010000041.1 GCA_029937645.1 Candidatus Hydrogenedentota bacterium | reverse complement strand
TATGGAGTAATTACTTCTCTGTGCGTAGTGGGGCTGGTGCTTACCTTAATTGTGTCGTTGGGTTTCTTGGCCGGAACGCTCTTGCGAAAACCCTTGCTGGCAGTGGTGGTCCTGGTCTTTGTATGGTATCCGGTCAACCTTGTCTTGAGCGTCTTTTCACTTGAAGAATTCTCGCCTATCAGTTTGAGTCGAGCGCTACCCGTACAACTGCAAGTGGAACCATCTGCTACGAATCCCGATCCAGATGGGGCTGTGAATTTCGAGGGCGTTGAAGCTGCTGCCGATATGCCCTCTGATTCTGGGAACACGTTTCCCACGCCCAAGCCCGGCAATGCGTATTTTGAAACAGATAAATTCGAAGACTTTTCCTTGCTTCGAGTCATCCTGGGATATGCCCTGCCGTCATTGGCGGTGGTGGCTCTGTCCGTCTCCTGCTTCTATTGGCGAGATTTGTAGAGGAGCGGAGCTCAGAAACGCAACGGGATCAAATCCTACCTCGAAAGGAGCAATTACCATGACCATGGCTGATATCCTGCAAGTTTTTCTCCTGATTATAGGGGCTCTCATCTTGGTGGTGAGCTACTGGCTGCTCTTCGAAGCCCTCGCGCCTCGCTGGGTCGAGCGTTCCCGGAAACAATATGCCGAACGCCCCTTCCGCGTGGTGTTTACGGGGATCATTCTGCTCGTGGTGCCTCTGTTGGCGACCCTAATTATCATTCAATCACCGGCGCAGGTGATCGGGTTTTTCATGCTATTCGCCCTCATTCTAGTGGGGCTGCTCGGTTCGACCGGCCTCGCACGCCATGTGGGCACACAGCTCAATTCCGTTGGCGACGAACAACAGCCATGGCGCCGCGTGCTGCGGGGAGGCGCGGTGCTATCCATATCGTGCGTGATGCCGCTTCTCGGCTGGTTCGCTGTGGCGCCCTTGATACTCATCAGCGGATTCGGCGCCGTGGCCCTTTCGATCATCAGCGCGAGAAAACGGCCCGCCGGCGGAACGGAAGACCCCGCCATGGCGCAGGTCTCGAAATGAACCTCTCGCGACGCGATTTTCTCTGGATGGCGGGCGCCGCCACGGTAGTTTCGACTACGGGTTGCGACTTAGCGCCCAAAATGATCCCGGAGCTGAAGCTGGCCAAACTCGCGCCGCCGAGCTTCTGGCCGGTAGCGGATCCGTTTCCGGGGCCCTACGTCGCCCCGGCCGGAACGGAAAAGGACGCCGTCAGCCACGCGCTCAGCCGCATGGCCTATGGCCCAGCTCCCGGCGACTACGCGCGGGTCAGCGCATTGGGCGTCGAGGCCTATCTCGAAGAGCAATTGTCGCCCGATGCGATCGACGACAAGCCCTGCGACCAACGCATCCGATTGTGCGAAACGATCTTCGTGCCGGGGCGCGAACTCTACGAATACCAAGAGACGCTCCTCCTCGAAGAACTGACGCGGGCAACGCTCTTGCGCGCGGTCTACAGCAAGCGCCAACTCTATGAAGTCATGGTTGGCTTCTGGACCGATCACTTCAATATCGATTCTTCCAAGGGCGATTGCCAGTGGCTCAAGACGATGGACGACCGCGAAGTCATCCGGAAACATGCCCTCGGGAAATTTCCGGAACTGCTTCGAGCCGTAGTCCTCAGCCCCGCCATGCTCTGGTATCTCGACGGCCGGGTGAACCGGCGCGCAACGGAAGACGAGCAACCCAACGAAAACTACGCGCGGGAGCTCCTTGAGCTGCACTCGCTTGGGGTCCACGCCGGATATTCGCAGCAGGATGTCATGGAAGTGGCGCGATGCCTCACCGGCTGGACCGTCCAAGAACCCGGGTGGCTCAAGAGGCGGGGACGGGTGAAATTCAATCCCGATCTCCACGACGATGGCGCGAAGGAAGTTCTCGGCGTAACCGTACCCAGCGGCCTGGGCGAAGGCGATGTCGAACGTGTAATCGAAATCGTCATGAAAAACCCCGAAACCGGCCATTTCATCGCGACAAAACTCTGCCGCCGCTTCGTATCGGATACGCCCGGAATCGAAATCGTCGACACCGTCGCCTCCGCCTTCCGCAAGTCGGAAGGCGACATCCCAACGATGTTGCGCGCGCTCTTCGCGCATCCCGAATTCCTGCAATCGCGTGACGCGAAGTTCAAACGCCCGTTCCGTTTCGCTGTATCCGCGCTTCGGGCGACCGGCGCCTCGGGAAAAATGAAGTCCCCAGTTTCCGAGTATCTCGTCCGCATGGGCCATGCCCCCTTCCAATATCCAACCCCAGAAGGCTACGCTGACGAAGCCGCTCCCTGGTTGGGAACGCTGTTCTGGCGCTGGCACATGGCCGATGCCCTGGCGAACGGGACGTTGGACGGCGTCGAGGTCGATTGGGATCGGCTTCGGGAGAATTTCGGCGACGCCCTCGCATCCCACCTCCTCGCGCGCGCGCCCAGCGACTTGGAACGCAACGCATACAACGAAAGCGGCCCGGCGGCCTTAATCGCTTCCCCCGCGTTTCAGAGGTATTAATATCATGGCCCAAGGCACAGGGTTTGTGGACGGCATCGGCGACAACCAAAACACAGTAGTCGTCATTTTTCTACGAGGCGGAGCGGATGGACTGACGCTAGTCCCGCCGGTAGGTGACGACGCCTACTACCGCGCCCGCCCGTATATTTCGATTAAGAAGAAGGATGCGATAGCCCTAGACGGCACCTTCGGCCTGAATCCCGAAATGGCTGCGCTCAAGCCCTTATACGACGACCACGCGCTCGCCATCGTCCACGGCGTGGGCAGCGAAGACAGTTCCCGATCCCACTTTGAAGCGCAGGATTTAATGGAACAAGGCGGTGCCACGGCCGGCGGCTGGATTGGCCGGTATTTGCGCGCTTCCAGCCTCGGAAACGATGGCCCCCTAACTGCGGTAGCCATCGGGAAATCGCTGCCCGTATCGCTTCGCGGCGCTCCCTCCTCCGTCGCGATGGAATCCTTCGAAACCTTGAGCCTAGGTGCGGAAGAAGCGCCCTTCCTGAGCGCCCTTCAGAAGATGTACGCGCACGAAAAAAGCGGCATCGGCAAGGCCGGCTTAGATTCGCTCGCCGCGATGGATCGCATCAAGACCATGCGCGAGACCGACTATCAACCCGGCGGCGGCGCGGAGTACGGCGACGATTCGCTGTCTAGGGGGTTGCGGCAAGTGGCACAACTGATCAAGGCGAAAGTGGGCCTGAAAGCGGCCACGATCGATCTCGATGGCTGGGATTCCCACATCGTGACGGGCGCAGTCATGAATCCGCTCATGCAACGCCTCTCGACGGCTATGAGCGCGTTCTACTTAGACCTCGACCGCTATATGGAGACCACCACGCTGCTCGTTATGACCGAGTTTGGCCGTCGCGTTTACGAAAACGCTTCGTTTGGAACCGACCACGGGCGCGGCAGCATCATGATGGCGTTGGGCGGCGGTGTCGCAGGCGGGCGCGTTCTCAGCGACTGGGCCGGTCTAGAAGAGGACAACCTGGAAGGCCCAGGCGATTTACCGGTGACGATAAACTACCGCGACGTGCTCGCGCCTATCCTTCAGAATCACGCCAGCCATGTGGATCCCGGCGCGGTATTTCCCGGCTATGAAATATCACCGGTGGCGATATTCGGTTGAATGGCTTACAATTAGCAATCCTCTGGGCGGCTTGCCCGAGGTACCCTCGTTCCCACGAAGGAGCCTGGGAACGAGTGAATGAGAGTATGTTGACAATGGGTTCAGTCTAATTCAAATGACAGCTCGCTCTGAGATAATGAATGGCACCTTCGGCTGCGAACCGGCGCGATTCGGACGGCGTTCCAAGATCATCGCCGCCATGTCGCGATTCCCCTCCTCGCCCCAATCGAGATGCGAGGCCGCCGATTCTCGAGCCGAACCTTTGCAGGCCGATTGGCACGAGGGTAATCTCGCGGCCCAGGCGCGCACGGGCGATCTGGATGCCTTCGATGCCCTCGTCGCGTTGTACACGGCTCGAATCTATACCCACTTATACCGGCTGTTGCGAAATCGCGAAGAGGCCGAAGACGTCACGCAAGAGACCTTTCTACGCGCCTATCGTTATATCTACGGATTCGACGCGTCGCGATCCTTCCGGAATTGGCTGTACGGCATCGCGACAAACGCCGGGCTCGATGCGCTTCGCGCGCGAAAGAAGCATTGCCAGACGATCGCCTTCGATGAATTCTTTGAGAGCAAGGAGCCGGGTGGCTTGGATTCCCATATGCTGGGCGAACTCCGCGACCGTTTGAATCACGCCGTGAATCGCCTGCCGTCGCGAACCGCGATGGTGGTCCACCTTCACTACTACGAAGGCATGACCCTAGGCGAGTGCGCCGAAATCGTGGACATGACGGAAAGCGCTGTAAAAGTGGCGTTGCATCGCGCCCGCCACACGATGCGCAAGTGGTTGGTAGAGGACGACAAATAATGAGTTGCAAGCGAACCCGCCAAATAATTCGAGATTCCTTCGATAGAGGTTGGGAAGTCGATCTGGATGATCCACATCTACGCGCTTGCAAATCGTGCATGGCCTACTCGCACGAAATTCACACCCTTGATAAGTCCTTGAAAGGCATCGGCCTTGAGGCCTGTCGCGAAGGTCTTGTGAACCAAATTCAGGCTCGTGTGGCGGAAGAGCGCCGCTCCGGCGTCCCGGCGTGGCAGTGGCTGTCATGGGCCGCGGCCACGGTTGTCGTCGCGACAGGGTTGGCGTGGCAGTTTCCGCCCGATTGGACCGCCATCGAAATTGGCCTCGCCAGCGTGTCGGAAGCCATTCTGGGCAAGGTATGGTTGCCGTCAGAATTGCCCCTCTCCGAGCCGGCTTCCGCGGCATGGGAATACACCCGGAGTGTTTTCGGCAGTGTGCAAGACCTTTCCGGCACCGTTGCCGGTGTGGCGATATCAGCCCTTCTGATTTCCATTCTACTTCTCAACGTCGGCGTAGCCCCTCGGCTGCCATCATCCCAAAAATCCGAAAATGGGACGCTCGCGCCGTAGGTTCGCGTCACCCGGAAACGCCAGTCTTCGCCACTCGTGAATGGAGATCGGCGTCCCAATTGGGCAAAGGCTAGTCAAATCAAGTCCCAACTAGCTCAATCTGTGGGCTTTTTTTCTTTTTTCGGCTGCCCCTCGGACAATGGCTAGAATTCCATCTTTGAGCGGGGGCGGAAGATCGTTCCAAGCTTCAGCAACTTCTTGAAGTTCTGTCAACAAAATCCGTTTTGAAACGGGAAGAAAACGCTCGAAATCCTTTTGGGGCCATTTTAGGGCTACTTTGTGTCCGCTACTTGCCCTTTCGTATCCGCACAATACCATACGGCGAACATTTTCCGTTTCATCTGCAAGCCGTCCTTCGCGTGATCGGGCGTGGCGGTGTTCAAAATCCACATAAGCCTTGTCGAATAGGACGATTTCACCGGCCCCAACCTCTGCGCACAACTCGCGGGGGGCGTTTGTTGTCGCTGTGCTTGGATGTGTCGATGATGGCGAACTTGGGCAGGAAGCTTCGCAAGTCGAGGCGTGGCTAAAAAAACCATCGTGGTATACCAGCTATTCACCAAGCTGGCCGAGCAATACGTCGGCGAAGTCATCCGGCGAAGCCATACTTGCCGTACACGCTCGAATGACTTATAATTGCGTTCAAGAATCGCGGTCTACACTGGACGCGGGTGGGCGTCAGTTGTCTTGCCATTACATTTGGCCGAAGTTTCTCCCTGAGCCCGTTGCGCGAAAGTTGTCGCGGGGCTCCCTCCGCTAAACAGTTGATATATGGAATGTTAGCCCAATGGCTCGAAGTATGACAGGGTTCGGCAAGGCCTCGGTGGAGCTTGATGGCTCAACGGTATCCATCGAACTCAGTTCGGTGAATCACCGTTTTCTCGACGCCAGCGTCCGGATGCCCCGGGAGTGGCTCGCGTTGGAGCCGAGTGTGCGTGAGGCGCTGAAGGCACGCGTCGAGCGCGGCAAACTCAACGTGTCGATAAACCGCAAGCGCGGCGCGACATCGATGCGGACGCTTCGGCTGGATCAGGAGGTTGCCGGGCAGTATGTTGCGGCATCCAAGGAGATAGGCCATCTCTTAGGCACGACGGAGCCGCTGAAGTTAAACACGTTGGCCCAGTTGCCCGACGTATTCAGCTACGCGGATGTGGACGAGGATCTGGAGGCCGTGAAGACGGCGCTGTTGCCCCTGCTGGACGAGGCGGTTGAGCGGTTGGACGCCATGCGGCTGCTGGAAGGCAAGGCGCTTGCCGCGGAGGTGGCCAATCGTGTCGGCCTACTTCGTGAATCGCTCAGCCGGGTGGAAGCGCTGCTTCCCGAGCTGAATACGCAGCACGAGGAGCGGCTTCGGACCCGGATTGCTGAGTTGAATGAGACTGCGGACATCGCCGAGGAACGCTTGGCCATCGAAGTGGCACTTATGGCGGAAAAGGGCGACGTGACGGAAGAGACGGTTCGCCTGACGACCCATCTGGACCATGTGGTTGAGGTCTTGAGCAGCGGCGAGCCCGCAGGACGGAAATTGAATTTCCTCTCGCAGGAGATTCAACGCGAAATTAATACGCTTGGCTCGAAAGTGCGGGATAGCGCGGTGTCCCGCGAAGTGCTTGAGATGAAATCCGATCTCGAGAAAATACGCGAGCAAATTCAAAATATAGAATGAGACGAACCAGTGGCTGCTAACGGTACGCTTTACGTGTTATCGTCGCCTTCGGGTGGCGGCAAAGGGTCGATTCTTTCCGCCGCCTTCGAGCGGGATCCGTTGCTCAAGCGGTCGATCTCGGCGACAACACGGCGCCCCCGAGATGGGGAGCAAGAGGGGCAGCACTATCGGTTTGTTGACGACGCGCAGTTTGACGCGTGGATCGGTGAAGACAAGTTCGTGGAATGGGCAAAGGTCCATAATAACCGCTATGGCACGTTGCGCGAGGAATTGGATGCACAACTGGCCACCGGGTGCGATGTGGTTCTTGAATTGGATGTTCAAGGGATGCGGAGCCTCAAGAATCAGCGGGATGATGTGGTCTCCATTTTCGTGGAACCGCCCTCGTTCAAGGAATTGGAGCGAAGGGTGCGCGTGCGCGGCGGACTGACAGACGAGGAGCTCACAATCCGAATGCGTACGGCGCGTGAGGAAATGATGCACAAAAAAGCGTATGATCATGTCATCATGAATGACGTGTTGGACGACGCGATTGCGGATTTTGAAGGTATACTAAGAGAAACTCGGCGCATACATGGGTCAAAGGCGAGCATGCCGTAAGACGAGCCAGTCGTTGCGCCGGTCTCGAAACGAATAGGAGCGTTCTGTATGAAGTACTACCCGCTGGAAGATTTTCCAGAAGTCGACAGTTTGTACCGCCTGGTAAACATTTGCGCCAGGCGCGCCACACAAATCAACAAGGCCGAAAACCGTGCCTTGGTGCTCGCGGCTTCGAAGAAGAGCACGATCATCTCGCTCGAAGAAGTGCTCGCAGGCAAGGTGGGCTACCGCACGAGCGAGAGCGAAGAGGATGACTACGACGTCGGGTAAGGAAATCATCCTGGGCGTTACGGGTTCCATTGCGGCGTACAAAGCCTGCGAAGTGGCCTCGCTCCTCGTGAAGCGGGGCGTCCGCGTAACACCGGTTCTCACCTGCTCCGCCCAGAAACTGGTCGGCCCCGCCTCCTTCGAAGGCATCACCGGCAACCAAGCCGTCACCGACATGTTCGATTCCGGCCAGAACCAGGAAATCGAGCACATCGCCGCCGCGACCCGTGCGGATCTCTTCCTCGTCGCGCCTGCCACCGCGAACGTCTTAGCGAAAGCAGCGCAGGGCCTGGCCGATGACTGGCTCAGTACGACGCTGCTGGCGACCCGCGCGCCTATCCTTTTCGCGCCGGCCATGAACACGAATATGTACGGACATCCGGCCACTCAGGCAAACATCGCCACGTTGTCGGATCGCGGTTGCCATTTCGTTGGACCGGATTCCGGGACGCTTGCGTGCAAGACGGTTGGGGCGGGCCGCATGTCTGAGCCAGCCTGTATCGTCGAGAGATCCATGAGGCTGCTCGAAAACTCAGACGACCTGAAGGGGAGGCATGTCCTCCTGACCAGTGGCGGCAATCATGAACCCATCGATCCGGTTCGCTACATTGGGAATAGCTCTTCGGGCAAAATGGGATTCGCTGTGGCCGAGGAGGCCCTTCGGCGTGGCGCAAAGGTCACGGTCATCTCCGGGCCCGCGGAGGTCGCGCCGCCTGTTGGCTGCAAAGTTATACCGGTGCAGACGGCGCAAGAAATGTGCGATGCGGCGTTGTTGATAGCGCCCGGCGCCGATGTGGTTATTGGCGTGGCGGCCGTAGCCGACTACCGTGTTGAGCACCCCATGACAGAAAAGCACAAACGTAATGGGAACGACTTGACGCTAACGCTCACGCAAAACCCCGACATCTTGGCGGCCGTGGGCGCTCAGAAGAAAAACGGGCAGATTACTGTCGGCTTTGCCGCGGAGACGGGCGACCTCGTCGAAAACGCGCAGGCCAAACTGTCGAAGAAAAACCTCAATCTCGTGGTAGCCAATCAAGTGGGCGTGAGTGATTCGGGTTTTGGATCGGATACCGTCCGGGCGATCTTCGTAGACGCCAGCGGCGCCGTTGAAGAGCTATCCTTACAGAGCAAAGGCGACTTGGCTCACTCCCTTTTCGACCGGATTACCGCGATTTTGGCCTAATTCGGATACCTCCGCAGGCGAAGTCTTGCCTGCCAATGCCACATTTCACCATCAGGATTAGGTTGTCGTGTTCTTGCTGCGTTGGTAATGCGATTGCGCTGGTTGCGGCGAAGCCCTTCTATTTGATAGACTACGCGCCGGTTTTGCGGTTCCCTTCCCGAGGTATTTGTTCCACGGAATTATCGCTTTCCTGATGTTTTGCACGGACGAAGTGTGCGTGGGCATTACATCTTTTTGGGGTCCAATGGGCGCTGTATTTAAATTCAGTAAGGAGCCGATGTGGCTGAACGTACGTTTGTAATGGTAAAACCTGATGGCGTGGGGCGTCGCCTCGCGGGTGAGGTGATTCGCCGCTTCGAGGCCAAGGGCCTCAAGCTCGTCGGGTTGAAGATGCAGATCATGAAGGCGGAGCTTGCTGAGACGCATTATGCGGAACACGCCGAGCGCCCCTTCTTCAAGGACTTGGTCGGTTTCATCACGTCGGGCCCCACCGTGCAGATGGTGTGGGAGGGCAACGGAGCCGTGGATACCGTGCGCAAGATGAACGGCGCTACGAATTGCCTTGACGCGAATGTGGGCACCATCCGCGGCGACTTGGGGTTAAGCCTTCAGAACAACATCGTCCATGCGTCGGATTCGATTGATACGGCGAAGCGCGAGATTGCTTTGTATTTTGATGACACGGAATTGTTGGATTATCCCATGCCCGATGATGCGTGGCTTTCGTAGGGTTTTGAACGCATAAGAGCTGAATCTTCGGGCAATCGCCCGAATCATATTACCGGAGGAAAATACGTTGGCAGGTGGTAGAAAAATTCGCAAGGCAAAAATCGCGAAACATAAGCGCAAGAAGAAACGCCGCGCGAATCGTCATAAGAATAAGTAGCGTCGTAATCACAGGCTAATTTCCTTGCGGTCCGTTCTTCAATGGGCCGCAAGGGTTTCTCTGTTTCGACGACATCTTCTTGGTTTCGGTGGCATGTTCTCCATTTCGATGGAAAGTTCTTGGTTTCGACGACTTGTTCTTTCGCGTCGACCGAAAGGGGTACTCTCATTTCTGACGATAAGCCCGAAATAATTATTGACGAAGGCTGGAAAGCCCAAGTCGAGAAAGAGCGTTCAGAAGAACTGAGCGAGCCGGATGCGACAGAGGAGCAGGCGGGCGAAGGAGAAGAACTGACCGTCTTCGAGTCGCTCCTCTCCTCGCTGGCCGCTCAGACGATGATGTCGCTTGGCCTCGTCGCGGCCGATGCCCAAGAGCAGGTCACGATCGATATGGGGTTTTCCCAGCATATGATCGCGACCCTCATGATGCTTCAGGAAAAGACGAAGGGCAATCTGCTTGAGCACGAGGAGCAATCCCTGGACGAAGCAGTCACCGAGCTGCAAAAAGTCTTCGCGTTACGCGCCCAGCAGATCCAGGAAGCAAATCAAAACCAGGGGCAGGGCCCAGGCCCAATCGTCAATCCATAAGCAGATCCTGTCCTTGCCGTCGCCCCTCGGCCGACGCTCCTCCCCTTCGGCGAAGTTGCCTTCCTTCCCCGGAATGTCCACAATAGCCCCCTTGAACCGCGCCGGTGTACATCGGCTGCCCGCTTAGGCGTACGCTGCGAAGGGTCGTTAGTTTCCTAAGCGCACTTCATCAATTAATGCAATTCGGGAGGACACCATGCCGCACCAATTACGGGTTAGCCTAATCCTTATCTGCGCGCTGTTGACAACGGTATCGCCGCCGTGGGCGCAGCAAGTGGACGAAGCCGAAGAACCAGCCGCCGAGACTAAGGTAGGCGCCGTCCAACAGATCAATATATTTGAGGCGAGTCAGATCGAGCTTCTCGACCTGGACGCGCTGCAACGAGAGGTGACCGCGCGCTTCGGGGGCGTACCGACACGAATGACCTTGGATGAGTGCATTCAGATCGCCCTCGGGTCGAACCAGGACATCCTCGTCTCCGTCTTCGATCCCATGGCCGCAGAATCGGACATTAAGGCTGCCCGGGGCGAATTCGATCCGGTGCTGAGCGCCAATTTCAACTACTTCGATTCGGCGCAGTCTACCTCTTCACAGACGCTGGCGTTTAGTGGATTAACATCCACGGAAAATGCGTTTACGAATACCGGCCTGAGCTTGAGCGGGCGCCTTCATTGGGGCACGCAGTATAATCTCTCGCTCAGCGCGGACCGCACGATCGGCACGTTTTCAGGTTTCGAGGAAGAGTTTAGCGCGGCGCTTTCTCTGACGCTGACCCAGCCACTTCTTCGAGGTGCAGGCCGTAAAGTAACGATGGTCAATATTCGGTCGTCCGAAAATTCTAAGCGGATTTCAGAGTCTCAGGTCATGCTGACGGTGCTCAATACCACGGGCGACGTGATCAAGTCTTATTGGGATCTCGTAGGCGCTATTCGGAATCTTGATGTGCGCCAGGAATCGTTGGACAACGCAAGCAGATTGCACGATATCTCGGTGAGACGCAATAGAATCGGAACAGCCGCCGTCATTGACGTGGTGCAGGCGCAAGGGGGAATCGCGTCGCGGCAGGCCGATTTCATCACGGCGCTTGCCGCCATAGGCAACGCTCAGGATTTCCTGAAACGCGCAATGGGCCTCATGGAAGAGGAGCATTTCTCGACCGTCTCCATCATCCCCATTGACCGACCGGCCGACGTCGAACTTGTCTTGGACGAGAAAGCCAGCATTCAAAAAGCGTTGGCGAACCGGCCGGAAATCACAAGCGCTATGCTGACGATCGATAATGCTGAACTCGAGCGAATGCGCGCGAGAAACAACCTGCTGCCGCAGTTGGACATCGACGGATCCTACAGCACGGGTGGCCGCGCCCGCCATGTGAACGACACGTTCCTCGGTCTGCGCAAGGGGCAGAACGAAACGTACTCCTTCGGTATTATCGCGTCCATTCCCATCGGAAACCGCGCCGCACGGCACACGCATCAGCGTGCCATGACAAGCAAAGAGCAGGCGGCACAGAGCTTGGCCCAGGTGAAGCAGCAGTCCGAGATTCAAGTCCGGAGTTCCGTGCGAGATGTTCTCTTGAATCGAAACCTGGTCAAGGCGAATCTTCAGGCGACGCGTCTCCAAGAGGTAAATGTGCGTGCGGAGGAGCGTAAGCTTGAAATAGGGGCAAGCACGAGCCAGGACGTTTTGGACATCCAAGAATTGCTGACTACAGCCCAAGTGGCAGAGCTACAGGCCCGGGTTGAGTTGGAAAAGGCCCGCATCGACCTGAAGGTCGCCGAAGGCGTACTGCTTGAGGAACTGGGGATTGAATTCGAGTTTCCGGAAGGGGGCCACCCGCTCACGTTTCTCGAAAGCTTGCGTCCGGGTTGGGATAAGCGCATCCCGCGCAAGGATTACCGAGTGTATCCATCGTACAAGTAGTGGCTGGAGGCTGCCGCGGCAGGAGTGCGTCCTGACATGAAAAGGTACGGTCTGACATGAAAACGCGCCTGCGAGGAATACATACCTGAGGCGCCGCTCCAAGGTTGTGTGCACTCGGTTTGCCCGCACGCGATTCCGCGCTATACTATATGCGTACACACAACGCCCGGCAGTCAAATCGAAGCACTATTCTCTTTTCGGAGTTATTGGAATGGCACTAGACTTAGGCTCGGAACGCCGCGACGGCAATGGACACGGCGAAGGCGATGTGGAAACAGCGGTGTTGCAGCGTTATGGGGAGGGCGCGCGCGAGCGCCAACCCGAGCTGTGCTGCCCGGTTTCTTACGACGGAAAATACCTAGAGGCGCTGCCTGCGGAAATTGTCGAGCGCGATTATGGCTGCGGCGACCCCTCGGTGTACGTGAACGAGGGCGAACGGGTACTTGACCTCGGTTCGGGCAGCGGAAAAATCTGCTACATCCTTTCCCAGAAAGTCGGGCCGCAGGGTTCGGTTGTGGGTGTTGATTTCAACGACGACATGCTCGCCCTTGCCCGGAAGTACGAAGGGCATATGGAAGAAACATTGGGCTACGGCAACGTCGCGTTTCACAAGGGAAAGATCCAGGATCTCGCGTTAGACCTCGACCGCGTACAACAGTGGCTTGACGCAAACCCCGTCACGTCAGTCGACGGCCTACAGCACCTCGATTCCGAATGTGGCCGCCTCCGCAACCAAGAACCTCTCGTCCCCGATGGGGACATTGATGTCATCGTGTCGAATTGCGTGCTCAACCTCGTGCGGCAGGAAGACAAGGGGCGTATGTTCATGGAACTTCATCGTGTGCTACGCCTGGGCGGTCGCGCCGTGATTTCAGATATCGTGTGTGACGAGAATCCGTCGAGCGCCATGTTGGAAGACGCGGATCTGTGGAGCGGATGTATCGCCGGCGCGTTTCGCGAAGACCAGTTCCTCCAGATGTTTGTGGACGCGGGCTTCTACGGCGTGGAAATTCTCGAGCGACAAGCCGAGCCGTGGCAGGTGGTGGAAGGCATCGAATTTCGCTCGCTGACAGTTCGCGCGTTCAAGGGTAAAGAGGGGCCGTGTTTGGAACGCAACCAGGCCGTTGTATACAAGGGCCCGTGGAAATCCGTGTGCGATGACGATGGCCATACTTTCGAGCGCGGCGCGCGCATGGCGGTCTGCGATAAAACCTACCGGCTTATGACGAACGCGGGCGGTCCTTACGCCGAGCATCTTGAAGGCGTTCAGCCTCTGGATCCGGTGGCAGACCGTGAAATCGTCTCCTGGGACTCCAGCCGACCCTTGCGGCGTCATCCCCGCGAAACGAAGGGGCTAGACTACGATGCCACCATGGTGGGCGATGGCGAATGTTGCGGGCCGGATTGTTGTTAACTTCAATAGAAGCAATCGGACAAACGGAAGATTATGGCAAATCTCGATGCAGTGAAAAGCCCCCTCCGGCAGCGTAGGTTTGACGAATGCGTTTCGGAAGAAGGGGCCCTATTCAGCGCCTCCGCGCTCCGTGTCATCCAAGTCAATATTGGCCTGAAATGCAACCTCATCTGTACTCACTGCCACGTCAATTCGTCGCCTCGGCGCACGGAGGAAATGGACTGGGCAACGATGGAGGCGGTTATCGAGGTCGCCGAAAAGGCGGGCGTTGAAACCGTCGACATCACCGGCGGCGCTCCCGAGATGAACCCGAATTTTCGGCGATTTGTCGAGGCCCTGCGCGCCCGTGAACTGCACGTCATGGTGCGCACAAACCTGACAATTCTTCTGGAGGATGGGTACCAAGAGCTGCCTCGATTTTTTCGCCGTCATGGCGTCGAGCTGGTCGCATCTCTTCCGTGCTACACCGAAGAGAATGTGGACGGGCAGCGCGGCGAGGGCGTCTTCGCCGACAGCATTGAAGTTATCCGGCGCCTGAACGCCGTGGGGTACGGAGTCGAACCGGGGCTCACGCTCAATCTCGTCTACAACCCCGGGGCGCCCACTCTCCCGCCCGCGCAAGCGGGGCTTGAGGAAGACTACCGCCGCGAATTGCGCGACCGCTTTGAAATTGAGTTCACCCATCTGCATACGATAACGAACATCCCCATAGGCCGGTTCAAGGGCGACTTACGCAAACAGCATCAGCTCGATGCCTACATGGATCTCCTGCGCCAAAACTTCAACCCGGGCACGGTCGAGCGCCTCATGTGCCGCCATCAGATTTCGGTAGCCTGGGACGGGGCGCTCTATGACTGCGATTTTAATTCGGCCCTTCGCCTGTCCGCCGGTCTCCCGTCGGCGAATATCCGGGATGCCGACGTCCAGGAACTGACCGGGCGGCGCATTGTTACGGGTGACCATTGCTACGCCTGTACGGCTGGCGCCGGTTCCTCGTGTGGCGGCGCGCTCGTCTAGCCCGCGAGATAGGTGTTAGCGGATCGAAGGTGGGCGGAGTTTTCAAAGATGACTCATCACACACGAATGAGCAGGCAGGGCCTCTGCACTGGCCTTAGTTTCCTTCTTATTACCGCAGTTCTCAGCGTCCTCTCAGGGTGCGGCGGCGATACGGAAGTAGGAGGGCAAACTGCCGATGCGTGGGATAGCCTCTCCCCGAAACTTGATGCCGAATCGGGTGCAAAGGAATTCGCAGTCGATACGGAAGGCTACCGTGAGGGCCTCGCGAAATACGTCGATGATAAGGGCCTGATCAATTACGCGGGCTGGAAATCCGACCGGGCCGGACTCAATACCTATCTGGAAAGCATTGCGCGCGTGGAATACGTGGCGCTCCGCACGCGTCCTGACGCCGAGCAGCTCGCGTTTTGGTTTAACGCGTACAACGCTATTACGATTAAGTACATTCTCGAAAACTACCCCATCGAAAAGGGAAGCCTCATCGCGGGGGCGCTCTATCCGGCCAACAGCATCCGCCAAATCAAAGGGGTTTGGGATGGCTTGACGACTCCCGTTGCCGGACGTGATCTGACGTTAGACGAGATTGAACACGAGGTGTTGCGCGAACAGTTCGACGAGCCGCGCCTTCATATGGCTCTCGTCTGCGCCTCGCTGAGTTGCCCGCCTTTGCAGAACGAGGTCTACGCCGCAGAGATCCTCCATGAGCAGCTCGATAGACAGGCCCGGGCGTTCTTGTCGAACGCGGGCGCGTTTCAGATAGACCGCGAGCGTAGGCGTATCGGCCTGTCCGCCATTTTCGATTGGTACGGCGACGATTTCGTGAAAGACTTTGGAAGTCCTGAACCACTATCCGGACACAACCAAACGGAAACCGCCGTGTTACACTTCGTTCGGCAACATGTGGGTGAAGGCGATGCGGGGTATATCGGCGAGGCGAAATATTCGGTCCACTATCTCGATTACGACTGGGCTCTGAACGAGCAGTAGCCCGAAATCGAACGTCGCGCAGCCCTTCAACCATTAAGATCGACCGCCAACTCCACCAATGGTCAGAGATCTCCTCATCGAAACAAGAAAACAAAGCCCCGGCGCAAGCCCGTCCGATTCAGCGCATTGGGGAGTATGGACCATCTGCGGCCTCGCCCTCATCGCAGCGATGGTTGCCCTGCGCACACTCTCGCCCCAGTTCGTCTACGGTGGAGATCACCTCGGCCGTCCCATACTTCCAATGGTCGTCATACTCGCCGCTGCGGGCTTGGTGTACTGCCTCGTGGTATGGATGGCCTGTCGTGTGTCCGGTGGACGGCACCTTACCCTGTCGATACTCGTCGTGGGTATCGCCATGCGCGCGACCCTGTTCACGTCGACGCCCATTCTTGAGGACGATTACCACCGTTACCTCTGGGATGGCGGAGTCACGGCGCACGGATATAATCCTTATGCCTACATTCCGGACCATGTCCGCCGCGTGATCGAAGCCCCGCATATTCCCCAGGGCGTACGCGCGTTGGCTACCGAATCCGGAAACATCTACGACCGCGTCAATCACGCACAGTATGGCACCATCTATCCGCCCATCGCGCAAGCCGCCTTCGCCCTGGCGCATTGGTTGAGCCCGTGGAGCCTCCAGGCATGGCGCACGATCTTGCTGCTGTTCGACATTGCCACGCTCGTTCTCATTGCCGCGCTGCTTCGCCAACTTGGAAGGCCGATTCACTACGCCGTCATTTACTGGTGGAACCCCATAGTGGTGAAGGAAACCGTCAATTCCGCGCACATGGATACCGTCGCCCTGCCCTTCGTTCTTCTCGCTCTCTACTTTGCCTTGCGCTCGGCCCCGCTCCGTTCGGGCTTGGCGTTTGCCTTGGGAATCGCCGCGAAGCTCTGGCCCATCGTCGTTATTCCCCTTGTATTGCGACACATCAAACGCAGCCCCCGACAGCTCACGGTGGCCATCGGAGTCTCCGCCGCACTTCTCGCGGTATTGTTGTCGCCCCTACTCGCGGCCATCGAC
>JAPYPO010000547.1 GCA_029937645.1 Candidatus Hydrogenedentota bacterium | reverse complement strand
TTCGCGTCTCACGAGAGGTGCGGTACGGCGAGCAGCTCCCCGTCCTCGGTCGAGAGAACACGCTGAAAGGCTTGCTGCTGCATTTGTACGCGCTCCGTCATCTCCGCGGCAATGTCGTCATCGACACAGCCTACGAGAATGAGAGCTGCGGTATTCAGGAGCTGGCGTTGGCGTTGATCAACAACAGAGTCACTTTGTCCGGTGGCTTAGTTCGCGTGAGCTGAACGAATTCGTGAAGCAGATCGATAGTCCGAGTCGCGCAACGAGGGGGTCGGCAAGGAAGCCGGCCCCCGCCGCACATCAAGGTGAAATATTCAACGTGAAGCAATTTTGCGCATGTTCTCGCGCCTTAGGATCCGAGGGTTTTCCATTCTTTCGTGCCGTTTCGTTTTTTCGTACATCCTCTCTCGCTCTTGCTCCGATATTTCGTGCGGTCGCCGTGCAGCGAAAGATTTATAAGCGCTCCTGCGGTTCTGTCGTCATTACTGAATGACACACCATGGCGGACTACGAAACCTACGACGATATTCACGGAACTAACCGCGCTTACGGCGGCCCTAGTCTGGGCGCGGAACTCGCCGACGGTTACCGGCTCAAGGTCTATCGGATTGAAGAAGTCCCCGTAATGGTATCCACCATCCGCCCCGACGCGGACACGCTGGCCAAACTGCTTCAGCCTGTGGATATCCCGCCCTATGCCTCGGTGGCGGAGCAGGTTTTTGGACCCCAGGCGCGTCAGGCAAGGCTGTCGCTGGAGCACATACACAATCTGTTGAAAGAACGTTCACGCCTCCACAAACGGCATCTGGATGATATCGAGTGGCGGCATCGCCAAGTGCAGGGGCACCTCTCCGGGGCTTCGCTCCACGGAAAACTGGACAATCACAAGCGGGAAGACGTCCTCCATGGCACGCTAATCAAATTGGATGCGGAACGAAGAAAAGAAGAATTGGCCTTTTGGAAAGATTCCGCCGATCTCAGGGAAAACCTGTTCGAAACGGCCAAGGAATATGGAGCGACGCGCCATCGGACGACACTTCTTGGCGGCGCGGAAGGAGACACGCAGGATGCCTGAGGGATTTCGCGGTTCCAATGAGCGAGTCCGGGAACTATGCCGCAAACTCAAACCCATTATCGGGACCCAAGCAGAGCGCATCTTCTCCGCCTACGTCCTGGAAGACGCCGAGGGCAAGAAACAGATCGAAGCCTACGTGGAAGCCCTGGCAGGAACGAAGCTGTCGCAAGCCTTGGACGAAACGGCTATCGATCTAGTGCCCCCCTCCCCTCAAAGCGCGGCGGGGTCCTACCGGCTGGGCACCATTCGCTATAACGGGAAGGACTCGGGGGATTTCGGGCTTCGCGAGTCCGAGTGGATTCAGCACATGGGAGTGTTCGGCAGAAGCGGGGCTGGAAAAACTAATCTGGGATTCGAGATTTTTCGGCAACTACGCCGCCACAATAAACCGGTCCTTGTATTTGATTGGAAGCGAAACTACCGTGACCTTCTTGCATTGCCTGAGTTTGAGGACGTAGAGGTCTATACCGTCGGCCGCGACGTAGTCCCCTTTCGCTTCAACCCCTTAATTCCGCCGCGCGGGACCAATCCGAAAACTTGGCTCAAGCGGATTATTGAGGTTGTGGCCACGTCGTATATGCTTGGGGACGGTGTTCTCTATTTGCTTCAAGAAACGCTCGATTCCATATTCGAGGAAAGCGGCGTTTACGACGGTACGGTGAAGAAATGGCCCACGTTTCGCGAGGTCATGACCCGGGCGAAGGAACGAAACTCGAAAGGCCGGGAATCGGCCTGGCTCGCATCCACGCTTCGGGCCCTATCCACACTCAACTTCGGAGAAATGAGCAATCTGCTGAACGCTTCGGGCGATCAACAATCGAGCATGGAACGACTCCTAAAAAAGCCCGTGATTTTGGAGATGGACGCCCTGAGCCAGGCGGACAAGGTCTTTATGATCAGCGCGCTGCTGTTGTGGATTCATCACTACCGGATGGCGGAAGGAGAACGGGAGCATTTCAAGCACGCCATCATGATTGAGGAGGCGCACCACGTCCTCAGCAACGAGCGGCACAGCCTAATCGGTGGCCAGTCGGTCATGGACATTACGTTCCGGGAGATCCGGGAGTACGGAGAAAGCATCGTGGTTCTTGACCAGCACCCCAGCAAAATATCATTCTCGGCATTAGGTAACTCCTATTGCACTATCTGCCTCAACCTTAAACATCAAAAGGACGTGTTCGCCATGGCCCAGAGCATGCTTCTTGATGGACATGAGAAAGATATCCTCGGCAGCTTGGAGGTGGGTCAGGCAGTGGTGAAACTTCAGGGGCGGGTCGTAAGGCCGTTTCTTATCAATATCCCGGAATTCCCGATCCGAAAAGGTATGTACAACGACGACGATATTCGCCGGCGCATGGGAGATTTCATTTCCGAAATGCCGCGCGTGGATTCCCCGGGCGCGGAATCGCCGTCGGAAACCGTTTCGCCCTTTGAAATAAATTCCCCCAATGGCGTCACCACCGAAGAGTTACGATTCTTGACGGATACCCTCGAATACCCGGAAAGCGGCATCGTGGCCCGATACAAAAGATTGGGTAGCAGCGTACGCCAGGGACAACGGCTCAAAAGCGTATTGGCGGCCCGCGGTTTCATCGAAGAGCGGGAAGAACGCACAAATACGGGCAGAACCATAGTTGTTCGGTTAACCGAAAAAGGAATGGAGCTGCTAGAAAAACGTCGGAATGCCGCGTAGGAAGTCCAAGAATCGTCGATTCCGATCCGCGAGCGCTTTGCTACTCACATTCAAGAAACTGCAGGGGAAGGGGCGGGCGTTACCCACCAACAACAAGACAGCACC
>JAPYPO010000546.1 GCA_029937645.1 Candidatus Hydrogenedentota bacterium | reverse complement strand
GATTTTCTGACGTCGCTTCTTTGGCCTATGATGGGCATATTCTGCGGGACCGTCATCGGAAGCGGCCTTTTGATATATCTCGCCGTATCTTTACGAAATTTTGTTGAGCGGTGGATGTTGTTGGAATAAATAGGGAGAGTGGAGCCACTGAAGACCCTCGTGGTAGTACACGTACGATAGACGGTACCGGTTGACCGCGATGGAGCGTGGCGGGGTAGGATATGGCGATACCGAATACTATGAGCGAGCCTAACCAGCGCGTGCAGCGGACTTCGCCACTGACGCGCGGAACGTTCGCGGGTAGCTGTCCTTAGTAGCTTATTTTCAACGTGGCCGCGTCTTCCGGTCGACTCTTGCGTCGATCGTAGAGCCGTGTGGTACTCACGTTGGCATGCCCAAGGTCTTCTTGGACCTTGGCGATGTCTGCTTCATGCTCAAGGCGTTGGTGGCACCAGTCGCTCGGAGTGAGTGCGCGGAGAATCATGCTTTCGAGGACTAGGCCGCTGCTTGTATTTCCTGGGAGCATAGAGAAGGGGATTAAAGGTTTTTCGTAGCAAGAATTTCCGTTGCCGGCGTCCGATCGCCGTTGCAGCTGATCATTCTTGGAGCCTGAAGATACTTCAGGCGAAAGCCAAGGCTCTCATAGAGCTTGACGATCTGGGCCGTGGCCTGGTTCGACAGGACAACGGGCCCGCGATGCTTGGACAGCCACTGCGCCAGGCGGATTTGATCATCCCAAGTGAAATCTTCTTTGGAATACTTCGTGAAGTCCACGTCATAAGAGGGATCAGCATAGACGAAATCCGAAGAAGAAAGCGTAAGGGATTCAAAGTCTTTGCTGCTGATCCGCCAGCCGGTAAAGACTTTCCTATACAAACGAAAGTCGGTGGTGTAGTTGAGGCGGGCGTGGTGGCCGAAAGGAACGTTATAACCGCCGCTCCGGTTGAAACGGCACAGGCCGTTAAAGCCGGTGCGATTGAGGTAGTAGAAAAGGCCCGCGGCCTGGGCGTGGGTGTAGTCGCCGTTGGCGATGAGTTTATTAAACCCTAACCGCCTTGTGTCGGCTTGCCCTGATCGTCTTGAGCCGGCTTGGGTATTGACTGGACCCCAAAAAAATCACGCGCCCAAAGCGTGAGCCCCGGGCGCGTGTTCACCGTAATTCGATTGTTTGGAACTAATGCTCTCTTACGCGTCTTTTTCCGGATTGGGCCGACGCGTCTTCATCCGCGTTGGTGTAGGTGAGCCAGCCGAAGAGCATTTCTTCGTGCGTGGCTTCGCCCCAGATGATATCGGTGTTGGGATCGGGGTTGAATGGGTTGTCCGTCGAGTTATCCCACCAACCGGTCAGGTGAATCTGGGTGCCGGCAGGGACAGGCTTCGGATCGTTAAACTTGTACACCGTCTGCCAATTGAAGTCATACTTCGGCACGTGCAGCAGGGTCTCTTCGGTGCCATTGGGGTATTCGAGGGTGTAGAGCACTTTCTTTCCGCGATAGTGCATGTGAGGCATCAATTGCGAAAGCAGCACGTCTTTCTCGAAGGTGAACGAAGCGCCGGCGCTGTAGTTCGGATCGTTTGCGGGAATCTTAAAGTCCATCGGCCCCAGGGGAATCGTCGTCAGCACATGTTTTGGAACGTAGCCTTCGGGATAAAACTTGACGCCCACCGACGATTGGTCCCACATACCGGTACCGGCGCCAGGTTCCTTGTGGTAATGCATGTTCCAGACGACCTCGCTGCCTGCGCGTAACTTTGCGGCATAGCCATCGCGATACACTCTGGGGACGTTGCCTGGCGCGATTCCACCCAGTGGGTTCACGATAATGTGATGAACCGCTTCACTGTCGGGACGAAATTCAGTAGCTTTGATCCAGCGGTCTTTCGGAAGCTGCTCTTCGCTCAGCGTCATGGGGAAATATTTTGTATCGTCGAGCAGTTCGTCCGGCACCCACCAGGGTTCGGGCATGGATATGATGAGATCCGGTTCGCCGATACTCCAGCCGTCGCTGCTGGGGAAAACCTTGGGTTCAGGAGCATCCGCGGGGTTGCCGCGCAGGGCTCCGGTTTCGGACCACTTGACGATGGTGGCGATGTCGGCTTCGGTTAATACGCGTTCGCCCTCGAATACGCCCGCATGTTCGGGCGAAGCGTCCCAGGGAGGCATGGAGCGGTCGGCAACGGCTTTGGCCATCGACTGGCCCAGGGGCGGGTCTCACGATAGGACATAAAGGACATGGGCGCGACCATTCCGCCGAGGTTGCTCCCGAAGGAGCGGTGGCACTCCTGGCAGTTTTCTTGAAGGACAGGCAGCACATCCTTTGTATAGGTCACTTCGTTGGGCACCTCGGTAGCCGAGGTCAATCCGCACACACCCAACGCAAGGGTTGCTACGAACACGATCACGACGCCTTTACCGGCAAACATTCTCATTGCAGCATTACCTCCTAAAATACCCAAGTTCAAGTCTACTGAATTATACACGGCCTGTTCGGCCCCGAAGCAATAACACGGACATGCTACCCGAAATCGATGCTTCCCGTCCATTGCTTATGCAGCTTTGTCAACTGCTTGTGCAGCTTTGTCAACGAGAGAATTAACAGCGTGACGCCGATGGTTGATAGGGCATCAATACCGCTGTCCTTCAGTCATCCCCGTAGCGGGGCGCAGACGATATTATATCAGACCCGAGATCGGTCTGGTGAAAACCGTGCTTATTTGAATGATTGCTCCTATTTTGGGACGGTTTGTAGTATTGGGCCGCTTTAATTAGTTCCTGTTGCGGAAAGGGTTCTGCAAACCTTCCGCCACGAAAAAACCACCACTTTTGTCATCCTGAGCAAAGCGAAGATAGTGTGTTCCGATGTCAAGTTATTTTTCAT
>JAPYPO010000545.1 GCA_029937645.1 Candidatus Hydrogenedentota bacterium | reverse complement strand
AACGATGCCGGCGGATCTCAAGATGACTCTTCCAAATGGGAAATCCGGGATAAGATGATTAGTACCGCACACGGTCCAGTTCGGCGAATCATGCATGGCCTTACTGCAGTGATAGCGACCATGGCGCTGGCTATTCTCGGGTACACTATCCTGACGGACGCGACGTTTATTGACGCGCTGTTCATGGTCGTCATCACGATCTTCAGCGTGGGATATGAAGAGACTATTCGAGTGGATACGCCGCTGTTGAAGGGTTATACGGTGGGCGTGATTGTGTTGGGTTGCAGCGCGTTGCTGTATGTGGTGGGCGGCTTTGTGCAATTGCTGACCGAGGGCGAAATTAACCGGGCACTGGGAGCGCGGCGCATGACCATGGGAATTGAATCGCTGCGGGATCACGTCATTATCTGTGGGTACGGCCGTATGGGCCAAATCCTTGCGAGGGAGTTGTCGGACAGCAAGGTCCCCTTTGTCATCATCGATAACAGCGAGGAGCGACGCGCGGAAGCGGAAGAACACAATCTGCTCGTTCTCCACGCTGATGCCTCCGAGGAGGAGGCGCTTCAATCGGCCCGCATCGAACACGCGAAATGCTTGGCGACGGTTCTGCCAAGCGACGCCATGAATGTATTTATCACGCTCAGCGGGCGCAATCTCAATCCCGATCTCTACATTCTCGCGCGGGGGGAGGTTCCTGCGACCGAAGCAAAATTGATCCAGGCCGGCGCCAACCATGTCGTCTTGCCAGCGGCCATTGGGGGCTTGCGCATGGCGCACATGATCGTGCGGCCCTCGACATCGCGTCTCATCGACACGCTTGAGAACGCCATGGCGATCAACGACGACTTGGATCAACTGGGTGTGCGCCTCAGCGAAATCACCATTGAACCGGGATCGGCTTTCGGCGGGAAGACTATCGGCGAAGTCGAGGTGGAAGGCGAAGGCGCGTTTCTTATCGTAGCCATCCGCCGCGCGGACGGGTCGGTTACGCGACAGCCCGGCGGTGATACTGTGGTCAATGAGAATGACACGGTCATCCTTATCGGGCACGGGGAAGAGGTAACCAAACTCACCTTAGCCAAGACGGCTGCCAGGGAAATCTACGGGTAATCTGGGCGACGCGGGGCTAGCTATATAGGCCGTTCCATGGAAACTGCCGCGTAGCCCACTACCTTGTCGGTAGCCCCCGACGCGGCGGCGCTGGTCCGGTAGTCTAGAAGCGTCCAGACCTGCGCGCCGATGGCTTCGCAGTACGCCATCGCGGTCGCCACCGCTGTTATGCCGCAGAAGGTGCATCGCACTTTCGCTGATTCGTCCAACACAGCCGGGATATCCTGGGTGAGTAGCGTATCGAGTGATTGGGTGTCTAGGGTGTTGGCCTCGGCTTCGGTCAGGTAATGGGACAGATCCGTGGAGACTACGATCAGGTCTCCTTCGCCCACAGACTCGGCGAGATGTTGTGCAAAGGTGCGGTGCCACGGCGAAAAGGGCCCGCCGAAAAGAATGGGGACAATGGGGACATCGCCGAGCGTCGCCTGTAAGAACGGAAGCTGAACTTCCAGCGAATGTTCCGCGTCATGAGGCTCGCCAGGGTAATCCTCCCGGCCTGCCGGAAGCTGTTGAATAAACTCGCGGTCCACGGGAAGGCTACCTAACGGGGTGGCGAAGGCATCCGCGAAGGGGACGGATATTCCATCGAACGAATACCGGTGCGAACAGCCCAGCAGAATAACTCGCCCCGCCTTTTTTCCTGCTACCCGCGCGTATGCATGGGCGGCCGTCGGCCCGGAGTAGACGTAGCCCGCATGAGGCACAAGGATGCACCGAACGCCGCCCGGCGCCGCCTCGACGCCTGAGGATTCGAGGAAATCCCCCAGCATCGAGCGAAGGGCGGGGGCGTCCGCCGGGTAAAACTGCCCGGCTACGGCTGGTTTTCTTGTGGCGGTTGGGGGCATAGATTTTTCGAGCGCGACGCTAAGAACCGACGCCTTTGGCCCTTCTGGGCATTGGTCCAATTCGAACCGGTATTCGTGGGAGTATTCCAATATTCCTTCTCAGCGAATAAATTCTAGCACATCTCTAGGCCGCACATATTGCAAGCCCAACGATTCGAGAAGATCCTCCATCATCGGCCGCAGGGCGGCAGTGTTCGACGGGTAAGACCCTCTGGCTACGGCTGGTTTTCCTGACTCGCAACACTACAGCGTATCGTCAGCCGTATCGCTCGGTTGGCGCCCCTCCTTCCACCTTGCCAAGAGTTCATCGACAAATAGGTGGTCTCGTTCTTCCTCGGCGGAAACGTACAGTATGTACTCCGACTCGTCGTTTCGTGTGATGTAGACTTCCGAATCATAGAATAGTGATTCGGAGTAATTAACATCGATATCGGCTATCGAGCTGTAATTCGCCTCCTCGGCGTAGAATTCGTCGACGTCAGTCACGTAGGAGACGACGCGGTTCTCGGTAAAGTAATTACCGTCTTCCAAATAAGAAAACATGCCGCCGGAGTAATAGTAGATGATCGACTCGTCTTCGGCGAGTAGTTCGTACTCCCTTAGGATTTCGACGACATGGGACGGCACGTCGGATCCGTCCACGACTTGTGTGCTCGGGGCGTCAGCGAGCATGGTAGATATGGCGAACAAGAGTAGGGCACCTCCCATCAGCGTGATGATGGCGATGTGGCCGAACCCGAATCGGCTGTAGCGGCTTCCGACGATGCCCCACTCGCGATTCAAGCGGTCCACATCAATTACCAACGGCAACATGACTAGAGGCGTGGTCAGTCCTATGACCCAATACGGATTCTCCAGATTAGAAATCACCATCAGCGCAATATAACCGAGATTACCCATATGGACCCGTCGGCGACCGGAGCCAATGAGATTGAAGC
>JAPYPO010000544.1 GCA_029937645.1 Candidatus Hydrogenedentota bacterium | reverse complement strand
TCAATCTCATTGGCTCCGGTCGCCGACGGGTCCATATGGGTAATCTCGGTTAATATGAAACGGGCTCCGGCTTTCGCCGGAACCCGTAGGAGTGTGCAATACGAACGGTGTTACACGCCGTGCACGTTGGTTGCTTCTGGGCCTTTCTTGCCTTGCCCAGGCTCATACTCCACCTTTTGACCATCTTGCAAGGAGCGGTAGCCCTCGGCCGTGATGTTCGAATGGTGGACGAAGAGATCGTCCCCTCCATCGTCCGGCGAGATAAAACCATAACCCTTTTGGTCGTTGAACCACTTCACAGTACCCGTAGCCAATTTACATTCCTCCTGCGGCCGCCTACAGCGATCCGTCCGGCTTTAACCCCCCTATAATAGTCGAAAGGAAAATTGCCCCAAGGGGGAAAGGCAAACTCTTCCACCTCAGAAGTAGAACAAAGCAGATAAGCAAGTGTCAACAGTTATTTTTCGAGGAAGGTCCCTAAACATGAGCAATGACTCATGTTATTTAATCGGCAATCCGGCTGCGCAAAAGGATTGGGCCGGGGCTTCCCACGCTGCGGAAGTAGTATGTCGCCGTCAGCGCTTCCCGCTCTGCCGTGGTCAAATCGCCGTGATAGCCTTGACGGGACACGCGGTCTCGGTAGGCATGGTAGAAGCTGAGGGCCGCCGCCACTGAGATATTGAAGCTCTGAGAAAACCCTAGCATGGGTATGGCGACGCGCTCGTCGGCGAGGGAGAGTAGTTCCGGTGACACGCCGTCTTTTTCGTTCCCGAATACCAGGGCGGAGGGCTCGGTAAAATCGATCTCGGCCATGGGACGGGGCCGGTCTTCGAGGCTGGTGGCGAGAATTTTGTAGCCCTGTGCCTTCAGGGCGTGAATGCATTCGGCGGTCGATTCCCATAGGTGCATATCCAGCCACTTCTCGGCCCCTTGCGTGACGCGCTTGGCCTTCTTGAAGTTGGGTGAGGTCTGGATGATGTGGGCGGACTGGTAGCCCAGGGCTTCCCCGCTGCGCAGGACCGCGCTCACGTTGCCGCGGTCGTAGAGTCCTTCCATGACGGGGGTCATGGTGTAGGTTCTGTGATCCAGCGTGGCGTTGATTCGTTTTTTTCGCTCCACGGTGACTAGGGGGCCCAATACTTTTATGATCTCAGCGGGCGGAAAATATTCGCCTTCGATATGAAGGGGTTCGAGATGGGGGCAACGTGGCTGCATAATCCTCGTAATTATTCTGGTTTGTTGAAAGGGGGCGCCGTCCAACGGACTGGAAAAGCTACCCCGCATTAAAGTCTAATCTTGCCCATGGGCCACTCAAAATACAAAAAAGGTGAGGATGCCGAGAATTTCTACGAAGCCGTCTACGCGCTGGTGCGCCTGATTCCCGAGGGGCGCGTCATGACGTATGGGCAAATCGCGACGATATTGGGTGCGCCCCGCGCGGCCCGTGCGGTCGGGTTCGCCATGAAGGCGAGCGGGGGCACGGACGATGTGCCTTGGCAGCGCGTGATTAACCGCCTGGGCTCCATCAGCGCGCGTGGCGAAGTAGGCCGCCCCATCATTCAGGAGCAACTGCTCAAGAAGGAAGGCGTGATCTTCGACGAGTTGGGTGTGTGCGATTTGGAGGTGTATCGTTGGGAACCGAGCGACCCCGATGCTTTTTATTATGGGCCTTCGAGGAACGCCCCGTTTTAGTGTATTGATTCCTAATTGACCCGGCTTAAATTGTCATTTCGAGTGAAGCGATCTCTTTTGGCAGGCGGACTTAGGTTGAAGAGATTGCCGCGTCGCTTCCTGCGGTCGCTTCTCGCAATGACTGTGCGCGTGGTTTTTCTGAGTGAACCTACGTTGGCTTCTTTATGAACCAATGCATTAGCAGCGTTTACTCATACCGCAACGCCTCGACCGGATCTACGGAAGCGGCCTTGAGTGCAGGGTAGACGCCGAAAAAAACGCCGACACTCAGGCTAAATAGAAAGGCGAGGGAAACGGACCACAGCGACAGGCCAATGGGAAATTGGGGATAAAAAAAGCGGCTGAGCACCGTCCCGAACCAGCCGAGCGAGATGCCGATGAGCCCGCCGCCCACGCTCAGGAACACCGATTCGATTAGAAATTGTAGGCCGATATCCTTGCGCTTCGCGCCCACGGCTTTGCGGATGCCGACTTCGCGGGTTCGCTCGCGCACGGACACGAGCATGATATTCATAATCCCAATCCCGCCGACGAGTAAGGAAATGCATGAGATCCCGACGAGTAAGATCTTGAGGGCGCCGAAGATTTTACCGAATGCGCCCAGCATTCCGTCCTGATCCGTAATTGTGAAGTCTTCGGTGTAATCGTGTGCGGCTAGAAGAATGCTGTGAATGTCTTCCATCGCCCTCGGAATGTCTTCCTTGGTGGGCGTTGTCACCAGAATTTCGAAGAGTTGATCCTCGCCTCCGTGAAACATCTGCTGTGCGCTGGGAAGGGGTATCATCACGATGTCGTCGAGGTTCACGCCGAGCGACATGCCCTTTGTCTCAAGAATGCCGACAATCATGTGTTTCGTTCGGTTGATGGAAATGCGCTCGTATAAGGCCGGCTTGCTGCCGAAGAGGGACTGCTTGATCGTGGTGCCTATCACGCAGACTCGGTTGTTTTTATCGAGATCGGCCTGGGTGATGTAGCGGCCTATCCGCGTGAAAATCTGGCGAACCGTCTCGAATTCGGGGCTCACCCCGACGATACTCGTATTGCGCCGGCGCTCGCCGAACTGGACGAAGCCGGCGCCGAAAACAAACGGCGCGACCTCGTCGACGCCTTTCGCACGCCGGGCAATTTGCTTGCTGTTTTCGTAGGTCAGCTTATTGAAGGTGTCCGTCACCACGGGGATCGTGCTGCCCATGGTGTCCTGCTTACCC
>JAPYPO010000543.1 GCA_029937645.1 Candidatus Hydrogenedentota bacterium | reverse complement strand
CCGCCCAGGACACGCCGTCGCTTCGCGCCTGCTCAAGCCCCGGACCTCTCCGAATCCATCCTGCAACGCACCGACAAAGGCAAGCGCGGACTAGTGCTTGCGAAACTCCGGGAAATGTTGGCGCCGAGTACTTCGGATGCTAAGAAACGGTCCGCCCTGATCGCGCTTACTAAGTCGCTGCCGGCGAAATTCAACCGGGATCCATTCCGGCCGTTGGTATTGCCGCTACTGAAATCGGAAATACCGGATATTCGCGCGCTCGCTCTCGGTTGCTTGCCCCAATTGGACGCCACCACGAAAGACCTCGCGCATATCATCCCCATGGCCAAAGACACGTCGGCGAAAGTTCGCGAGGGCGTGGCCGCGGCCCTCATCCAAGTGGGCGGAGGCAAGGAATCGGAGCGGGTTGTGCCCGCCTTAATCAAGCTCTTGCAGGATTCGGAAAGCAAGGTCGTCGTGCGGACCCTTCGTTCCATGTGGGGGCAATACTCGACGTCCGAACTGGACAAACTTCTCATCGCGCTTTCTCGAGAACCGAAGACACTCGGCTACGCGGTCTACCATAGCCTGAGCACGATGCCGAGCAAGAGCGTCGCCGTCTGCCAGCGCTTAGTCGAGGTGCTGGACGTATCCGACTGGAATGACAGCGGCCGCGCCGCATGGGGATTGCAACGTGGCGTCGTCCCGGAAGCCCGCAGGCTCGTCGAAGACGGCCTGCTCAAGGCGCTTCCCGAAGAGACGAACGAATCCGTCCGAAAATCGGAATTCGACGCCTTGCGCAATGTCGCGACGGAAAAATCCAGGCCCTACCTTTCGTCCGTCGTGGATTCCGAACTGGAATCCGATGAATTCAAACAACGCGCGAGAAAGATTCTCGCCGCATTGGACGCGAAGTCAACTCAATCCTAGTGCGGCAGAGCCGCAAGCAAATCGCTCAAACGGACATCGACCCAACGCCTTTAAAATCATCTCACCACCGCAATCTCTATAAACGTCTACAGCGTCATTCTTGGCGTGATCGAGCGGGGGCGACAATCCAAACGCGTGCTTCCCAATTTCGTGCCCGTGTGCTATTGTCGGAGAACTCTATGGGCAACGGGGTATGTGATATCCTGCGGGTATGGCTGGGAATGCCGAGAGAGCGTCGATGCTCATCTACCAGTGTCCTCACTGCGGCAAAAAGTCGCAGGTTTCTGAGCAGTACGGGGGACAAATGACAAACTGCACTTCATGCGGGAACGCGCTCAGGGTTCCGCGCATACTGGAGGAGACACCGCCAGGGCGGGACCACACCCCACTGCTGGAACGGGTGATAACTACGATCTTCGTCGAAGGAATAACCCGCTCGATCTACTTCCTTATCGGGTTCGGGTTCGCGATGGCTCCTTTGCTGCACCTATATTCACCCTTCCGCAATTTTCGGATTGATCTAGGCATCGCCATTGGGGTTGGGGTCGTGTTCGCCGCCGGAGGACAGAAGTTCGTCGACGGATATATCAAGTCGAGAGCGGGTCGTTAAGCACCAATGCGATAAACAAACCGCATCGTTGCTGGTGAGACTTTCGCTCAATCTTCACGATGCTCTGGCCTGTCTGCGAGCGCGAGAAAGGCCAAGGTAAAGAAGCTGCCTTCGTAGCAGTAGAAACCGGCTAACCAGCACATCCAGCGGACTCCGCCGCTGACGCGCGAACCGTTATACAAGAGAGACCATTGCAACATGGCGACACCAGCACCCACTCCAATCCAGAATCATATCGAAGCGGCAAAGGAACTCTGGGAGCTTCGGGGCGACTCGGAGTTAATACGGAATCATCAGAACGCCGTTTTTAATGTGTCCACCGGTGAGCAACCTGCGATTCTGCGCTTCTCTGACCCGACCCACCGAAGCCTAGAAGAATTGCAGGCGGAACTGGAGTGGATTGCCCATCTATCGGCTAACGATGTACGTGTTGCGTCGCCTCTGAGATCGACGCGGCAACGCTTGGTTGAAACGATCGAAGATGCTGGAGAAAAATGCTTCGCTTCCGTTTTCACAAAGGCACGTGGTGAGCCGCTTGATGCCACCAAGAAGTCTTCTCTCCCTACCTTGAAAAACTGGGGAAGGGAATTGGGCAGAATGCATCAGATCTCCATGCAGTACGCACCAACGGCATTGAGAAAAAGTTACCATGAACATGCCCGGTATCGACTCGACAACACTTCATCGAAATCAAAACCTGACCCGATGTCCCGAGCTACTCATCAACTCAGTGAATGGATCGAGGGGCTCCCCAAAAATCCGGCGGTCTACGGAATGATTCACGGAGACGCTTCAAACGTTCACGTTCAATCCAACCAAGTTACCTTCTTTGATTTTGACGATTGCACGTACCACTGGTATGCCTACGACATTGCCGCTGGGTTGTACAGCCTAATGTTCGACATCGAGACCTCCCAACTGGAGACCGACTTTGAAGAATGCATGAAACAGTTTTTGAAGGGATACCGGGAAGAAAAAGATCTTGATTCCATTTGGAATGAACGGATTCCTGGGTTCATTCTCTACAGAACAGCGCTTCTATACCAATGGCTATCAACACCAGAGAACGGGCCACTTTGGGTGACGAGAATAGATGATAAGTGGAAAGCCTTTCTGTTCGAGTGGGCAGAAAGTAAGCTCAGTGGAAATTTGAACCTGGTATAAACAGCGTATCCAGCGGACTCCGCCGCTGACGCGCAGGCCGTTAGGCACGAAGCTAGCCGTTGTGGCCGCAGGCGACTCGATACCGCTACACGATCTCTCAAAGTCCGGGCCTCCGGGCAAATCCCTGTCAGACACAAGTATCTTACCTTAGGGCAGGTCGAGTTGTATTAAGCCGAGATTACCCATATGGACCCGTCGGCGACCGGAGCCAATGAGATTGA
>JAPYPO010000040.1 GCA_029937645.1 Candidatus Hydrogenedentota bacterium | reverse complement strand
GATCAGGACGACCACGAAGAGGCCCTGTACGACCGCCAGCGCGCTGTCGATAAGGCTGTCGCTGTTGCGTAGGAGTATCCCGGAGACGCCGAGCACGACGGCCATGACGTAAATGAGTCCTACGGCTTTGCGTTCGGAGAATCCTATCCATACGAGCCGGTGGGAGAGATGGTCCATGGCGCAATGCTCGATGACGGAGCGTAGGGTGCGGGTTTCTCCGCGCAGTATCCTCGTGATGAGGATGTACCCAAAATCGAAAATGGGCACACCAAGGATTAGAACGGGAATCGTGCATGAAATGACCGGGTTCGCGGCCCACTCGCCCATGACACCTAATGCGGCAACCATGAAGCCCAGGAAGAAACTGCCTGAGTCACCCATGAATACGCGGGCGGGCTTGACGTTATATATGAGGAAGCCTAGATTCGATCCGATGAGGCCCGCAGCCAATAGACCAAACCACGCTAAACTGGTTTCCGTGCCCGCGCTGTAGTGCGCCTGTAGCGCGATGACGAGAAACATGGCCGAGGCGACTACGCAAATGCCCGATGCCAGCCCATCCATATTGTCGATGCCGTTGAAGGCGCTCGTTACGCCGACGACCCACACGAGGGTGACTAAGAGATTAAGCGCTTCGTTTTCGAAGAGGTCGAGTCGAAGCCCAAAGTATGACATGACTATTGTGGAGCAAATGAGCGCCAGGAATTTTACTACGGCTGGGATGCCACCCCTGAAATCATCTATCGCGCCGACGACCAGGCAAATGAATGCACCGGCCATGACACCCTTCATGGGGTTATCGCGGTAATCGGGCAAGAGGACGGCTACGGCGAAGGCGATGAATATGGCGATGCCCCCGCCCCTGGGTATGGGTGTCTTGTGAATCTTGTTTTCGGCCGGATCGTCCACAACCCGAAATCGGCGCAAGATGAGAATTGTGATCGGAACGAGGGCAACGGCGAGTACGAAGGCCGTTAGCCCTGAATACATGTAAAGCGTTGGCCATGGTGGCAGAGGCCTAAACATCCCGAATACCCCTAATTAAAAAATCGATTAATTGATTCTATCACCCATTCTACTTCATTTTCCACCATCGTGGGGTGAATCGGAATCGAAAGCGCCTCCTTGTGTGCCTGATCTGCTCCGGGATAACTCCCCTGCATGGCCAACCGGGGAGATGCAGACCCATCGCTAACATAATGGTGGCTGGGCATATAGACGGGTCGCTTGGCTTCGATAGACTGGCTTTGCAGATACTTTTCCAGCTCCGACCTCTGATCGGTCCCCACCACATATCGGAAAAATATGTGGTCCTCTGAAGGGGGAAAACGCAACGGCAGGCCATTAAGCCCGTGGGTATAGTTCTCGGCGATGGCGCGGCGGCGCTTGAGAAAGTCGGGGAGCTTCCGTAACTGAACCCGGCCCATCGCCGCCTGGATGTCTGTCATTTTGAAGGGGAAGCGCCGCTGGAGGTCGTTGCGGTTATCGTATTCACGGTGGTCACGCGCGAACTCGGCCAGCCCCTCGTCGTCGGTCAAGACCATGCCGCCCTCGCCTGTGGTCAGCAACTTGGTGGCGTAGAACGAAGCGACGGCGGCAATGGAACCGTTGCCGGTCTTGCCGCCGATGGACTGGGCGATGTCTTCGATAACGGGAAGGCTGGAGGGCAGATCGCAGGTTGCGCCGAAGAGGTGAACAGCGATGGCGGCGTCGCAATCCGGCGGAGGGGCGTCGGCCGGCATGAGGTAATCGCGACCGACGTCGCACAAGTGTGAGGTGGCGCGGGCCATGTCGGTCGCGGTAATTAAGGCTGCGCAGGCGTAGTCTGGAACGGCGACGTGCCCTTCGCTATCTACACCGAGCCCGGCCAGTGTCAAATGAAGCGCGGCGGTCCCGCTGCTCAGGGCGACGGCGTAGCGCCTTCCGACGCACTCCGCGCATTCTTGTTCGAAGGCCTCGACTTCCGCGCCCTGCGCCAGTTTCCCTGAACGCATCACGTTGGACACCGCTTCGATTTCTTCGTCGCCAATGGCGGGCCGACTGTGGGGTACCTTCGGATGGCTTGGATAGGGCAGGGTCATCGGGTGCCGCTTCCACCGGAGAGTACGCAGTCGAGTGATTGCGGTCCTTCATTCATCAACAGGTCGATGATGGCGAGATCGGGAACGAAGTCTCCGTGTCGCTGAGCGTACACCTGCGGTTCCCACTGCTGCAAATCCAAATCGATACCCGCGTCGGCGAGCGCTTCCGCGTCCAGGTAGGCATCGAGCGCGTATGCGCCCGAGTAGTAGCGGTCCCCACCCACGGCGCGGATGAGGTTTATGAGCCGCTCGGTCGCGCTGCCCGGCACGTTTAACTCGGACGCGTAGACGATGGGGGAATCAATCCCCAGTTCTTCTACGAAGAACGTAAGCATGTGGCGGTTCAGGTCCTTCAGGAATGTCCAGGACCGGGTGTAGGTCTCTTCAAGGAAGGGGGCGTAGGAATCGAAAAATGGAGACGGTGCGTAGCACTGCTTGAGGGTCTTCCAATGTTTTTGTGCCCAATCGGTCGCGTTGTTGATCCGCGTTTCGTGCAGAAGCTGCCGGTTTTTTGACACGACGGGGACGGTGAGAAGGAGAGGGCCGGTAGCGGATTTTATTTTGTTGCGATTTTGCCATCCGTTCTTGCTGAATTGAATGTCGTCAAGAACGATAAATACGTCCGAGCGGGCGATCTTTTCGAAGTATCGAAGCCAGGGGAGGTAGTGGGGCTGATGGATGCCGACAAGCATGAACGATCCGGGCTAGCGAATGTCCGCGTCAAACCAGCGAACCAATCCGACGATCCCCCTGGCTTGGCGAAGCATCGTCGCTTTGAGGCCGCGTTCACGAAGCTTCTCTTTCGCGTCCTGCCGCGATTTTGCCACGACCGCTCCGCCGACGAAAGATTTCTCGACGTCACCTTCAGCGCGAATGGCATGGTACTCATAAGTCGGCATGGGGTTTCTCCAAGATACTGGGGCCAGTATATCACAGGGCCGACGCTTCGCGGATTGCGATGGTGCTGTCTGTATGTTCGGAGACCAGGAGGACACTCAGGTCGAGCGTATCGCCGAGTTGGGCGTCTCCGGGCGCTATAAGCCGGAATGTTCCTGCACCGGGCACCTGCTTGTCGTGTGCCCGATAGACGAGCGTGTACGCTCCCAGCGCCCAAAGGCCAGAGGCGTTCCGCCGGTTGGGGAAAATGATGGGAGACTCTCCGTCAATGGCAAGTCGGACGGTTCCCGAGCCTTGCGATTCCACGTTGAACTCGAAGACGCGGTCGCCCTCGCCACGCACCGGCATGGCCCAGACATGGTGAGTGGGCCCCCCGGAGCCCGCGCCTGCTGCGAATTCGGTGATCACGCTGTCCGTCCGGGCGAAGATCTCTTGAGCGGCCTCTGCAGGGGTGGGTGTCGCCTTCGTTTCGGCTGCAGGCTTTCCATAAACGAATACGTTGGCAAGGGACAGATTTCGCGAGATGGAGTCTGCTGTAAACGTGAAGCGCATACGGCTTGTCACGATAGGCTCTGACCATTCGATCGGCGTTGGCCTGACTTCGTAGTATCCTAGATCTTTGTACTTCGCCGGACCTGACGTGAACGGTTGTTCTTCTGATAGTGGGATCCAGTTTCCGTGATCCCAATATTGAATCATCACATTTCCAAGGGGAGTTGTTGGGTCGTAGGGAACTAGATCGATGGCGCCAACTTCGTAGGCGCGGCCGAAATCCATATCGCACATGGCGGGGTATGACACGGACCAAGGGATTAATTTACCGTCCGCTGTAATCGTCCGATCCACTTCGGGAACGCGCCACCACGGCTGGCCGATACGCGTCGAATCCAGCGCCGTGTCGGAAACGTTTACGCGCAGGCGGGGCTCCGTGTTGTGCAGAATCGGTTGGAGGTGCTTGCGCGCCATGACCGAAATCTCACGGGGCGCCCAATGGGTATCGCGGTTTGCTGGGAAGGAATCGATTATCTCGAAGCGGTCGCTAATCAGTTCGAATTCCTCGTCCGTCATATCGGCGGCCACGATGTAGTCCGTAATAAGGTAGACATGGAGCAGCGCGTCCATTTCGTCGCCGCTTCCTTGGAGGACAAAGGGCCTCGGTTGAATTTTCTTTTCGTAGAAGGCGATGGACAGATCCATCGGTTCAGATGCGCCCCTTGAAACGATGCGAAGAACGCGAACCTTCACGGAGTCGAAGGAAACATTCAGCGTCGACGCTGGAAATGTGTCGATGTCGATCGGCGGAGAAAACTCTTGGAAGACCTCGGAGCCCGCCGGTTGGTACTCGGCATGGAGGCCATAATCCCTGCCATCTGCTGACAATGGCAGGATAAAGTCCAGCGCGTCCAGCGTGACGGCCCGCTCAAGATCTACGACGACTTCCGAGCCGGGCGGCAATTGCAAAACATCCCCTTTGAGTTGCAGGTCGCTTGCCGAGAGGGGCAATGGGTCGGTGGTATCGGCTGTGATCGCCTCTATGCCTCCTTCGTGGATAACGCGCGTGACATTGACGAGCGGCCCGACGTAGTGGCGCGAGGGGCGGCCCGAGTCAGCATTTTGCAGGGGGAGGTAGTCGTACTTCAAGTGCTCAAGGCCAGCCTTCGAGATGCGCAGACATTGGTAGTTCGCGTTGTGATCCGTGATGTACAGGGCCTCGCGGTCGTGACGCGCCATGACGTCGTACACGCGGGTCTGCCAGTTGTCGCCCCGATATATGGGAAAATACCCGGCGTTGCCCGCGAAGACTTTATCGGAATATATAACGAGCCCATTCTTTTTCGTTCGATCCATGTGCGGGTGATCGGCAAACCACGGGGTTTGGATTTCCGCGATGGGGCCGAATGAAACGAAGGTCAGATTGCAAAACTGAAACAAGAGAAACACGGAAAAGAGTGTGCCCACCGCAATCCGGATGGGTCGGCCTGGTAGCGAGGTCAGCGCGATAGCGGCCAGGACCGCCATGGCCGGGAGCATCGGCAAAATGAACTGGGGCGCGGGCGTTTTGAATGACCATGCCAGGGTCAATATCAAGTATGCGCCGAACACCCACAGGACGGTCATCCCGGCGGGCATGGGTACGTGCCTCCGCAGGAGGATGAAGGGCAGGCCGAGTGCGGCCGCGATGAACAAGGGAAGGAAGGTGCCGATGTTGATGATATAGAGGAGGTAGAGGGTCCAATCCTGCCAATCGACAAAATCGAGATTCCCTTGAGTACCTGCGAGCGCGTTTGTGTAGGTGTCCCGCATCAGGTCGAGGTTGTTGACATACCAAGGCGCCATGAGAGCGCCGGTCAGGACGACGACCAGGATCAGATTCTTGATCAGGCGACCCAGGCCTTTCGATTCGCCCCGCAGGGAATGGAAGACGCCTCCGAGGATGGCGAAGGCGACTGGAAAGGCGTAGTAGACGGGGGTGGTCCAGCGTACGAGGACGCCGACTGCGCAGAGGACGGCGAAGGCAATCACCCAGCGGGTGTTTCGGAAAAAGTCTGTCTTCACAAGCGCCCACATAATCCACACGACGAGCGTGGCGGCCATGAGGTCTTGCAGGAATAATCGCGAGCCTCCGAATAGGAAGGGCGTGAAGCTGGCGATGAAGGCGGCGAAGAGGGCCTGCCACCGGGTGAGGAAGGTTCCGGCGAAACAGTACACGCCCCCAATCAGGCCGAGAAAGGCCAACGTGTTAAGGAAGACCATCGCATCTGTGTTGAAGGGTGAAACGAGCCAGGCCAGCGCGCCGAGAAGGTGGAGTATGGGCGGATAGATGGTTTGGATCTCTCGCACCGCCGCGAAGCGTTCGCCCACGTCGACGTAGTCTGGACTCGTCAGCGCTTCGTAATACTGTTCGGCCAGATCGAGTTGGAGGGCTGCGTCCGGGCCGATCGGGTGGTTATCCGCCGCCAGCCACCACAGGTTCATCAACAAGTGAAAGAGGAGCAAGAGTGCCAGGTAAACCTTCGGGGCACGCGAGTAGCCTATGGCGACAGTCGGTTCCGGCGGGGTCTCGGAATTGGGCATGGGTATATCCTAGTGGTGTGATTCAAAATCCAGAATGCTAATACAAATTGTTCATGCAAATTCCCACTGCGCATGAGGTTGCGCCGCAAGAAAAGGGACAGACACGTCTTCGCTCGTACCTCGCTTCGCTTGCATCAGTCCCTTTTTTGCTTAGTTTCTTTAGTGAAGTTCACAAGACAGAATCTCCCATCAGCATAAATCAAACCACTAGCTGGTGGCCTGCAAGACGAACAAACGCGATGGTAGCACAGTGATCGAATCTCCTCAACGATTTTCGCGCCGCCCTTGAAACCATGAGACTGCATGATTGTTCTGTGTCTTAGGGACGGTACACGGGCACAAGGTTTTTTCGTTCCTGTACGTGTTTTTCGATCACACGCCGGGCCGGGGAAGGATTGACCGAACCCCCGGCGAGGCGTAGAATAAAACTTGGTCGCGTATTGTAGTATGGTGTGAACTCGTAACCACAACCGAGAACTTGGGATACCCAGCGATGAATCGCATGCTTGCGGCATTCATAGTCTTTCATGCCCTCTGCGCGACGGCGCAGGCCGTAGTCGTGATCTGTCCGATAAAGGGCGAGATTAATCCGAGCATGGCGGTCGTGGTCGAACGCGCCGTCGAGGAGGCGCGGGCCCTGCAGGCGACAGCCATAGTTTTTCGCATCGACACACCGGGCGGCCGTGTGGATTCGGCCATCGAGATTACGACCTCCATACAAAGCGCGTCGTGTAAGACGATTGCCTATATCGAAGGGATGGGCGCGATTTCGGCTGGGGCGATTATCAGCTATGCCTGCGACGAAATAATTACGACGCCTGCGGCCCCGATGGGCGCGGCGCAGCCGGTCATTCCGGGCGGTCCCACGGGGATGATTCCCGCGGAGGAAAAATCCGTATCGTTTGTCCGGGCTAAGATTAAGGCTTTGGCCGATAGCCGTGGACACAACCGGGACATTGCGGAAGCGATGGTCGATGACGATATTGAACTTCGTGGCCGCCTGAATGAGGATGGCAGGTATTCGGTGTACAGTGTGGACTCAGCGATTCCGATGGAGCCGGATCCTGTGCCGGCATCTGATAGCGCTCCCGTGAATCCGCTGGAAAAATTGCTTGATCCGACCAATCTCCTGCCGGGTTTGCCGGAGACTCCGAAACCCACGCCTGCCGCGCCCGCCGCGACACCCGAGGTTGTCCACGAGGTGGGCACGGTTGTGTTCGACGATGACAGCGTTTTGCTTCTGGCGCGCGGGAAGTTGTTGACGCTGACGCCGGAGGAATGCCTGAAGTATGGGGTAATCGAAACGACGGTGACGAGCGTGGACGATGCGCTGGCTTTCTACGATATTGACGACCGCGAGTATGTCATGATCGTGCCGACATGGGCGGAAAAGGTGTATGAGTTTTTGACGTCGCCGACGATTGCGGGCTTGCTGCTGATGTTGGGGATGGGCGGGCTGTATTTCGAAGTTAAGACTCCCGGCTTCGGTTTGCCGGGAATTATTGGCCTCACCTCGCTTGTGCTTCTATTCGGCGCGAATTATGTGCTGGGCCTCACCGATATAATCGATGTGGTGCTCATCATCTCTGGAATCATCCTGATCGCGATCGAGATGTTCGTCATACCCGGCTTCGGCGTGGCGGGCGTGGCGGGGATTCTCTGCCTGATGACAGGCTTTTACTTGTCGTTCGTGAATTTCACCTTCCCCGAGTACTCGTGGCATTTCCAGCAGCTTTGGGATTTGGGCTATACCCTGGTTGTCGCCATGGCGTCGTTCTCCGCCCTGGTCTTTTTCAGTTGGCGGCTGCTGCCTAAGACTCCGTTTTACAACATGTTGGTCATGAGTGGGACGCAAGACACGGTCGACGGATACACCGTTCAGACCGATGAAGTGAGCGAGGCGTATACGGGCCTTCGCGGTACTGCATCAAGTATGCTTCGGCCCACGGGGCGCGGACGCTTTGGGAACAGGAATGTGCAAGTGGTCACGCACGGCGATTTTATGGAAGCGGGCACACCCATTGTGATTGTCGAGGCGGAAGGCAATCGTTATGTTGTCGAAGAGGACGAAGAGGATTCGGAGTAATGGACAAGCGAGTCACGATCATCACGATGCTGAGGCAGTTGTTGGAAGATACGAACGTATTGCATCAGCAAGGCGCGGGGTACTATAGCTGCGTGCCGATCGCCCATCGTTTCAATAAATTGCTGGGCCAGTCCGGCAGCCTCTTCGAAGGGGACGATGGCATTCTCGGCACCTTCGATTCCCTTGACGAGTCGGATCCCAATGACCCGGCGGAGAAGATGATCCTCCTTCAAGGCATTCGCATTGAAATTGGGCAACTCATGGCGCTGCTGGAATCGTTAGGAGAACCTGACGAATGACGCCCGTCCTCACAATTTTGCTCTTGTTTGCCTCGGGCATTGCGCTTATGTTGGCCGAGTTCCTTCTGCCCGGCCTTATTATGGGCGTAATCGGCGCGGGACTGTTGTTGGCGAGTATGGTGATGGCGTGGGTGACCTATCCCGACTACGCGTTGTTCATCGTCGCAGGCCAAATTCTCGGTACCGTCGTCAGCATGGGACTGGGCATGTGGGGCTTGTCCCATACCCGGATGGGCCGCGTGTTGGTGCTCGACGACGCGCAAGACCCCGACGAGGGCTGGACGTCGCCCGGTGAAAGCCCCGATCTCGTGGGCCGCGATGGGATCGTCCATTCGGCGTTGCGTCCCGCGGGAACGGTGCTGATCGATGGCGATCGGATCAACGCGGTTTCCAGCGGCGTGTTTATTGAAAAAGACAGGCCCGTCCTCGTTGTCGAGGTGGAAGGCCACCGGGTTGTTGTCGAAGAAATACTGCGGGCTTCAGCTTCGTAGGCCATGCCGGTCAACGTTTTAACGATCGGCTCTATGCTTCTGCTGAGCACGATATTGCTACTCATCGTGAATGTGGCGTACATTCTGTACGGACGCCAATGGTTTGATGCGTATCGGCAGGGCGCGCAGGTGAGCCTCTTTAAGCTGGTGGAGTTGACGTTTAAGCGGGTCCCCGCGAAAATACTGGTTGCGGCCTATATCGCGGCGACACACGCCGGTCTGGATGTAACGGTGGAAGATTTGGAGTTTCATCACATGCAGGGTGGCGACGTGACGGCGGTGGTGCAGGCGATGGTGAGGGCGCGTGAAGAAGGTAAAGCGCTCAGTTTCAAGAATGCATGTTTCAATAATCTGAATGAATCGAACGAAGAGAACACGCTTAGAGAAGAAAGCGTTTAACCCAAAAGGATAAATTTGATGAATTACATTATTCCGATCTTGCTTGTGGCTGGCGGCGTTTTCGTCTTCGTCATGGGCATCGTTTTTATTATGTTCTTCCGCCTATGGCTGCGGGCGTATTTTTCGGGTGCGGGCGTCAGCCTGTTCAGCCTGGTTGGGATGGCCATTCGGAAGGTGAATCCGAATGTCATCGTAGACAGCCGTATTATGGCCGTCAAAGCCGGGCTCCAGGCTTCTACAGATGAACTCGAAACCCACTATCTGGCCAGCGGCAATGTGGTCCGTGTTATTCAATCGCTCATCGCCGCCTCGAAGGCGAATATCCCCTTATCGTTTCAGCAGGCGACGGCTATCGACTTGGCCGGACGCGATGTGCTCGACGCGGTACGCACGTCTGTATTGCCAAAGATCATCGATTGTCCCGATGCCAGCAAAGGACAAAACACGGTGGCGGCGGTTGCCATGGACGGCATCCAGATCAAAGCGAGGGCCCGTGTCACGGTGCGGACGAATCTGTCCAGCCTCGTCGGCGGCGCGACCGAGGAGACGATTATCGCGCGTGTTGGCGAGGGCATCGTGACGACCATCGGATCTTCGGCTACCCATAAAAAGGTGCTGGAGAATCCCGACATGATTTCGAAGGCGGTGCTGGCGCGCGGCCTCGACGCGGGAACGGCTTACGAGATTCTCTCTATCGACATCGCGGATGTGGATGTAGGTGAAAACATTGGCGCGCAACTGCAAACGAAGCAGGCGGAGGCGGATAAGCAGATCGCTCAGGCCCGCGCCGAGGAACGCCGCGCCATGGCCTACGCCCGCGAGCAGGAAATGCGCGCGCAGGTTGTGGAGATGCAATCGCGCGTCGTCGAAGCGGAGGCCGAAGTGCCCCGCGCCATGGCGGAAGCCTTCCGCAACGGCAATATGGGCATCATGGATTACTACAAGATGAAGAACGTCATGGCCGATACGGACATGCGTGATTCCATCTCGAAGATTGACGATGACACCAAGAAATAACGGCGGCGTTTAGGAGATATCGCCATGGACGGACTGTTTGGCGCGGTTGTATTTATCGTGATCATCATCGCTTCGATTGCGCAGAAAATTCAGGAACAGCGCGCGGCGAAACGCCCGGGCAAAGCGTTGACGCGGGAGGATATTCCCGAAGAGGCGCGGCGGAGGTTGTATGGCGATGGCCCCGCGGAACCGAAGGTGGCCACGGCCAGAAGTGCGACCGCCACGCGTCCGAGGGGAGAGGAGGTCGTTCGGAAGGCCCAGCCCGCCCAGCGACGCGCTGCGCCGCCTCCCCTGGAGACGCCCCCAGGCAAGGAACTTTTTGATGCGTTGTTCGGCGGCGGTAAGCCGGTGCAAGAGGCCGGAAAACCGCAGCCCACGCTGCGTCGTGTCGCTGCCGCCACCGTAGCCCGGGAAGAGCCTCGCGAAGTGCGTGTGCCGCCCAGCCGCGCAACACAGGCCGCAACGCGGACACGGCAGCGTAAAGCAACGGCTTCTCCCCAATCGCAACAAGTCCAATCGGGTGACAAAGCTACGCGCCGGGCCAAACGAGAAACGCAACGCAGCGCAAGGGCGGCAACGCAAGCTCCACCGCAAGCGCCGTCACCGGTCGCCATGCCGAGGGGACCTCTCTCGTTATTTAGGAGCGGCGACGACGTGCGCCGTGGGATTATTTTGGCCGAGATACTTGGGCCTCCGAAGGCGCTTCAGGAAGGGCCTTAAGATTTGTGGGGGTGTGGATGAAGCCTGAAATTCGCATGTAGATCAGCGGTCTCGACCTTTCCCAGCGGCGCGAACCTCGCATTTTTCGTCCCAACGTGGTAAATTTCTCTCCTTGGTGAGTAGTACCTTCACCGAATCGCTTTCACCTATAACCTAGAACAACAACGGAGATATCCATGAACGCATGGAAGGTGTATGAACTCGGGGACTACCGAGAAGTTTTGAAATGGGAGGAATGTGATCAGCCGAAGCCTGAGGGATCTGAGGCGCTTATTAAGGTCAAGGCGATCGGGCTCAACTTTCCCGATATTCTGGGTATCGCGGGAAAGCACCAATCGAAGACGGAGCTGCCGTATATTCCTGGCCAGGAGGGCGCGGGCGAAGTGATTGAAGTCGGGCCCGACTGTGAATATAAGGTGGGCGACCGCCTGATGACCATGGGCAAGGGTGCTTTCGCGGAGTATTGGGTGGCGAAGAAGGAGACTACCTTCAAGGTGCCTGATGGCATGACGGACGTGGATGCGGCGGCCTTTCAGATGATTTATCAGACCTCGTATTTCGGGTTGAGAATCCGCGCGGATCTTCAGCCGGGCGAAGTGCTTCTGGTCCATGCGGGCGCGGGCGGCGTGGGCACGGCCGCCATTCAGCTCGGCAAGATCATGGGAGCGACGGTTATCGCGACGGCGGGTTCGGATGTGAAGCTGGACATCTGCCGCCAGTGCGGCGCGGATCATGTGATCAATTATGAGAAGGATGACATCGTGCAGTCTGTAAAAGATCTGACCGATGGCAAGGGCGCGGATGTTATCTATGATCCGGTGGGCGGCGATGTTTTTGATAAGAGCAGCAAGTGCATCAACTGGAATGGCCGGATTGTTATCGTAGGGTTTACGAGCGGTCGTATTGCCGAGATTAAAACGAACCGGATTCTCTTAAAGAACATGTCGGTCACCGGTCTGTTCTGGGGCGCGTACCGTATTCACCAGCCCCACCTGATCCGGGAAGCGCAGGAAGTCCTTTATGACTACTACGCGGCGGGTGACTTGAAGCCCGTCATTTACAATAACTACCCGCTCAAAGAATTGCCGGATGCCCTGGATGCAATCAGCACTCGCGCATCGTATGGGAAGGTGGTACTGACGCCGTAATTGAATGGGTTTCCCCGTCCGGTACGGAATCCGGGTGGGGGGCCTATGATCCTTGCCTATTTGATCCGCTGGGGACCTACTTGGATCTGTTGGCTCTTCACGGAGTCCGTGAAACCCTTTCAGGGTTTAAGATTGTAATCCTTCTAACCCAGGGTACGCTTCGCGAACCCTGGGCTGAGGAATGGAACGCTTACAGCGTTCAAATGCAAGAAGAAACCCGTATTGCATTCCCCGGAAATCCGTGACGAACCGATTTGTTGGGGAGCTACTTGGATTCGTTGGCGATGCGCAGGCGTTCGGTGAGCGTAAGAATGATGTTCATCAGCAGTTGGATGGATGCTTCTTTGGACACGAGGTTCTTGAACACGTCGTCGCTCAGGGTAATGAGACTGGTGGGTTCGACGACGACGGCGGTGGCGCTGCGCGGCTCGTCGCTTATCCAGGCCATTTCGCCGAGGAGGCCTCCCGCTTCGATCGAGGCCATGGTTCGGCCTTCGTCGATTACGTCAACTTTGCCGGACAGGACGACGTGCAAGTCGTCGCTCTTGTCGCCTTTCTCGAAGATGGTCTCGCCCACGTCGTGCTCGGCGGTCATGCCGGATGCGAAAACCTTAGCGACTTCCTCGGAGTTCAATCCGCGAAATAACGTCATCCGGCGGGCCAGAACGGCGTAGGTGTCGCGCATGCTGTCGCGCATGACGCTGAGCATTTCTTCCATCACGCCTGCGGGTTCTGATGGGTCGGCTTCGCCTATAGGGGGCTTTTCTTCCGCGCCGTCGTCGCTCATGATCACGCCGAGGATCGTATCGCCGTCCAGGGCGGGTTCCGCAGGATCCGGTTCCGCTACGGCCACCGGGATTTCTTCTGCTATGGGCTCGACGACTACAGGTTCTTCGACGGGTGCCGGAGGCTCTTCCTTTTTGGGCTCTTCTGCCTTGGGCTCTTCCTTTTTGGACTTGCCGGCATCGGGCGTTGCGAGGCCATAGTCGGCGAGGCTCATTTCTTGAGCGCCGTCTTCGCCCTCTTCTTCGCCGACGAACTTCTCCATCACTTTCTTGAAATGGCTGTACGCGCAGAGGATCGGCTTGATACGCAAGTCCGGGCACAAATCCCGAATCGTATCCCGCGCCTTCGTGTCCAAGGGGTTCACCATCCCCACCGTCAGATTTCTCCCCAGTTTATCGATGGGCAATACGCGAAGTTTGACGCATACGTCCCTCGGGATATACTCAAACATATCGCCCTCGAATAGATAATCCAAGAGGCTGAGGTGGGGAATCTTGCATTGCTTCGCGAGGAAACTTGTTAGGGAATTTTCGTCGAAACAGCCCTTGTCAATGAGGATTTGGCCTAAGAACCCGCCTTCTTTCTTCTGGATCTCAAGCGCTTCCTTCATCTGGCCTGGTGAGATGTTGCCCTCTTGCATGAGGACTTGCGCGAGGCTTGTCGGGGCGGTTGCTGCTGCGGCGGCGCGCCGGATCCCGCTGGCTGTAGTGGGGGCCGCGTCGGGTTCTGATACCGCAGAATCACTGGCGGTAGACGGTGGCGTTTCGCTGCCCTTTTTCTTGCCCCACTCAATTCGCATGGTGTACATCCTTCGTCAAGAACCCGGGTTAACGCAAGGCTATGGCGCCAAGGGCATCGATTCTATCACGCTTGGGGCGTTTCCTCAATCCGGCTGTCGCATGACGGAGTTTCGCCGGAGGGCTCCAATCTAGCGGTCCCGAGACCGAATCATCCGGCGAGGATAGAGCTGAGTTGCTCCTTGTAATCCGTCATCCACTGGTAGGTGTCGCACAGGATGGCTGAGAGGTCCTTTTCCGGCTTCCACCCGGTGGTTTGGGTGATGGCGCCGTTATCCGTGATGTAGATGGGCACATCGGCGGCACGATTTTCGGGTTCGGAAGCGATCTCGATCCGGTTTCCGGTGACTTCCGCGCAGGCGTGGGTTAGCTCTTGAAGCGATGCGCTACGTTTGCGGCCTCCGCCCGCGTTGAATACGGATCCAGCGAAGTCCTCGATTTTCTGTATCTCGAGCGTGACGAGACGTACCAAGTCGTCGACGTGCAGAAAGTCGCGGACTTGCTTGCCGGTTCCGCCGTACCCGATGTATGCGAGATTTCCGCCGAATACGTGGCGGGCCATCCAGAGCGCGGCCACGCCTTGATCCGCTTTCCCCATTTGCCAGGGCCCCGCGATGACGCCGCATCGATTGATAACGGCGTTCAATCCGTACATTTCCCCGTATTCTTGGATGAGGAGTTCTGAGCAGAGTTTGGTCGCGCCATAGAGGGAGCGTGTGCCTTCCAGCGGAAAGGCCTCGGAAATCCCATTCGCCGAAATCCCGGGGATCGATTGGGTTTTTTCCAACTCGAAACGGGTTTCCCCTTCGTGGTACGCGATGTCGTTCAGCGCGCGCATGGGGTAAACGCGGCTGGTGGACAGGAAAATTAGCGCGGCTTTTGTTGTGCGGGCGAGTTCGAGGCAATTTACGCATCCGCCGAGGTTGGTGTTGACCACGTATTGGGGCGAATTCCCGTAGCCTGCGAGTACACTGGGTTCGGCGCTGCATTCGACGATCACGTCGAGTGGCCCGGTCGAGGCGAGGTCTTCCGGAGACCGGATGTCGCCGTGGACGAATTCGACGTCGTGATCGCGAAGCCGCGGCAGGGTTAGCTCGGCGCCGCGCCGCTTGAGATTATCGAGGGCGATGACGCGCGCGCGGGGCCACTCGCGTTTGAGGCCGATGGACAGATTGGAGCCGACGAATCCGGCCCCGCCTGTAACTAAGAAGGCTTCCACGTCTTGGCTACCCCGCTAGTGGTTTGAGTTAGGCTGATAGGAAGTCGGCTCAAGAATCAAAGTAAAAAAAGAATATTGGGGCTCTTTTAGAAGTCGAGTCAAGCACGGACCCCTCATTATCAGGATCGCTAAAAAGTATTGTTCGATAACTCCAAAGAACCGCTACGTATCCCGACGTGAATCGCCGCTCAGATATACTAACATCGGGTGCAGTTCTGTTGCTACCGCTGAAATTTTCAGAAACTCTTCTTTGCCGTTACCCTTCGGTGGTTTACGTTGAAAGGGTTCAATCCAACCATCGAAACTCACTGAGTTGAACAGTAACGTGGAACCCTTTCAGGGTACAGATTTTGGATTTCTTTTACCCAGGGTACGCTTTGCGAACCCTGGGCTGAGGAATGGAACGCTTACAGCGTTCAAATGTAAGAATAAACCCGTGTTGCCTTTCCCGGAAATGCGTGAAGAACCAACTTGTTTGGAGGTGTGGACTTATCGGGGATTCATTCACCTCCAAACAAGTTTGAAGGTGGCACCCAAAAGATTTTGTCCTTAGCAGCGAAACGAAGCAATCTCTTTTGGCAGGGGGAATCAGCGTAGACGGCGGGTTAGTACAATGCGCGCAGGAGGAGTACGGCGCCCGCGGCCATCATGGGGAGGCCAACGACAGCTCCGATGATTGTTGATGTCAGGTACATTCCGATGAGCAGCAGGACGACTGCCAGGATGAGGGCGAGTAGGATGCCGGTTGATCGTTCTACCAGCGTCGCTATCTTCCAGCTTACTTTCACCGGCCACAGGAAGAGGGCTTTCAGGAGTCCCCCACCGGGCCGTTGTTTTACATGAGCGGTTTCCATTTTTGCAGACTCCCTTTTGGCGCGCCTGTCTAAATTAGTTGCCCCACTGGAGCATGGGAACGCGCGGCGCATGTACGGTTGTTTGAGCGCCTAACTATTCAGCCGCCGGTCCCAATCGTATTCGCGTGTGGTGACGGTGGTTTCGAGCCGCTGTATGCGCCGGTCCAAATGGTCGAAGGTCCGTTTGAGGCGGCTGAGGGCCATGGAGCGTGAAGCGGTATACGAATGGTAGAATTCTTCGTCTTCATCCGTTTCGAGTGGAAGTATAGGCTCCATCTTCATCAGGAGCGCGGCGATGATGTACAGGCCAACTGCTGGCCAGAGCCCGGTCATCGTGGCGCCAACTACGAAGAGCGCCTGGATCCAAAACAAGCTGACACCGTACGATTTCGAAATGCCGCGGCACACGCCGAAGATGCATCCGTTGCGCGAGCGGTACAACGCGGGCCGTTCGTGGTCTCTGTATTCTCGATGTCTCATGGCCCTATCCTTTCCTCAGATTGTCGTCAAACTTTTCGCGCCGCGCGCTTTCATCATCGAGCAGCAGGGTCTCTAAAGACTCGATGCGCTTCTCCATTTTGCGAAAGCCGTGATACATTTCCTGAATCATTTCGGTTTCTTCTGCGGCGGTCTGCCGGTCGGCCTTGGAGCCACCCCCAGCGACTGTTTTAAAAACTATGACCACGGCAGTGACACAGCCGAGACCCAATACCCCAAGCACTAACAATAGGGCAAATATAAATGAAACATTCATAACTACCTTTCAATGACTGGCTGTCCAGCCGTACGTAGTGGTCCGTCAAATGGACCTTTGTTAAAGGCTAGCGCGGTGCGGTTCGCGCGCCTCTCTATCCACAAGTATCGTTTCCATAGTATCTTCCATGGTATCAATGCGCTGCTCGATTCGTGCGACGCCTTCCTGCAACTGTTGGAAGGCATTCGTTTCCTCGGTATGCAGCAGTGCGGGCGCCTTGGGATTCCCTGTGCCTTTCAGTGCCTTTATGAGACTGATGATTAAACAGCCTATCACGGAACTGAAACCCCACAAACTCTTCGCCGTC
>JAPYPO010000542.1 GCA_029937645.1 Candidatus Hydrogenedentota bacterium | reverse complement strand
CCCAAGGCCCCTGCGGTAGGCATCGCGGATATAGCTGCCGCTGAAACCCGTGATTTGAATCTTGGACGCCACGCGTTGCTCCACCAATTCGAAATCGGCGAATTCGTCGTTCGGGCTCAACATCGGGTGCGTCTCAGAAGTTCCCTTCACCTGCGTGACCTCGACCAGCGGCTCGTTCCGGTTCCGTTGAGCGGCATACGCTGCCGTGAAGGGTTTATCCAATGTCGTTTCATTCTCGAACATACGGCCGTCGGAAAGGTTCGAGTTATGCGGAATGGCGAGCACCTCATGGCCATCCGCACGCACAAGGTCCATCCAATTCCAGAGGTCTTCCGGCGCCATCGAGTGGATCCGAGAAAATGGGACCGGCGCCGTATCGCCCTTAAAGATCACATTGCGATGCAGGTTCTGCTGCTCAGGCGTCGATGTCCATTCATACGCGATAAAGGTCGTAAACGTGCCGGGGTCGTTATGTCGATTCGCCGAGGCAATTATCGTGTCCCAGGTGTCCTTCTGAACCTGAGGATCGATCAGCGCGGCGACTTCGGGCAGATTCTTCCCTCTAGCGGCGATGATATCGGTGAAGACCGTCACCGCCACATCGGAGTCAGGGTCATTCACGCGCGCTGCATAGGGATGCTTCGAGAGCGGGTGCGTCGGATCGCCCATCGCGGAGAACGTACCCATGTACAGGGCGTGATCCGTAACGGCCATAAAGTCGAGCGGACGAGATATCTGATACGTCTCGCCCAGGGGATGCTCGAGCGGTTTTCCTTTTGCAAATTCGTACGCCTCATCCGGCGTCGCCCGTGTGCTGAACACGTAGGCGTCAAAGGAATAGCGCGTGTGCATATGCAGCTCGCCGAACAGCGGCTTTCTTGCAGAGCCGTCGCCCGCTTGGGCCAGGGCGGTCGCGGCGACGCCCATGGTTATCGCTACGGCAAAAAGATTCGTAAGATACGGCATCGTCTCCCTCCAAAGCTGCATAAATAAGTCTGCCTACACTAACCGAGTTCGTGCAGAAAAAGCCAGCCCCACATGCCCGCATCCGCCTTCGGTACGACCAGATCTTTAGACCAGAATCTAGTCTGCCGTCGTGATCCACACCGTGCGAAAATACGCGAGCAAAGGATCGGTGGAAGACTTCACATGGCGGCATTCCACGCGATAGGTGCCCGGACGCGGAAAAGTATGGGAGATCGATTGCTGTGTGCTGACCAACTCGCCGTCCACGCGCCATTCATAGGAGGCAAAATTCGGAAGCCCGACAAAAGGCGCGGCCACCTTTGATCGAACGCGATACGCCAGATCAGCATGTCCAAGAACTTTCGTGCTATCCACCGCGCTAGAAACGAGTTTGCCGCCCTGATCATACTCCTCCATGCGGACCTCGAACGCGCCCGCCTGGGTAAAGGTATAGGAAAGACGCCCCGATCCCTCCGCGAGTCTTTCGCCATTCACGTACCAACGGTAGGCCCGACCGGTTGAACGAGTCGAAATATCCACGACCAACCGCTGCCCCTCGGAGTATTCGCCGCTGAGATTGAGGTTGACCCGCTCTCGACCGGAGACCCAGCTCCCTGGATCCGACGTGGGGGCAGGATTCGTTTCGGAGGCCTGAACCAGTATCGGAATCGAAGACGCCCACTGAGGGCCTCGCACAACGAGGACATACGATCCGGCCCACCGGTGGAAGCAGCCATCGCGTTGAGCGTAGTCTTTCTCGCAACAGAAGTCGCCAAAGGGCGGCGTGACAATCTGACGTGGCGCTACCCTATAGCCGTATCAAGCTCCTTCGGTCTGCTTCACGGCTTGGGTTTCGCCGCGGTCCTGAACGAAATTGGCCTACCGCAAACGGAACTCGTGACCGGCCTCTTATTCTTCAACGTCGGCGTAGAGATCGGTCAGGCGCTATTCGCCGCGCTTGTGATTACTGCCCTGTTCCTCGTGAGGCGCGCTGCGGTCCTCCGAATGAGCGAAGAGGTCCTGAACACACGCCTCCGATATACGATGAGCTATGGCGTCGGTTGCACCGCTTCGTACTGGCTGGTTGGGCGAGCAGCCGGTTTTCTTGATTCTGTTCCGATGTAAATGCTGTGCCCCGCAAATATACATCCGCGTTAGAAATGTTGAACTTTCCGCAACCGCAAAATAGAGTCCATCAATGGTTGAGACCGTCAGAAAATGCTCTTGTTGAGTCTCCCGTAGGCTCAATGTCGTGGCGAACTTGGGCGCCGCGTCGGTTCCCTGGCTTCTTGCCTTCTCACGGGAGAACCCGATCGCGTCAACAGGTTTACTAGAGCGATTTGGTGAAATTCGCCAACAAGAAATGGCGCTTCGTGTGGCCTTACAGATTGTGATTCCGCCTAAGTGCGACGACAGCCATCTTTCGGACCCTTCAGGCCAAAGGAGTTACGATGCAAAATACCTGTCGCATAATGAAGCACCGCTGCTCATACGTCAGACCCGAATCGAAGTCCTCATGTGAGTTCAGGTAACCCTTCTACATTGATGTGCGAAAACAGTACCAAGCAGCGTGATGCCTGAAAACTAGGGCGGATCAGTTTTCGGGACCCACAGGTTTGTGAGGTCTTTTATTGGAATTGTGAGGCGGTTGTGAGGAGCACGGGATAGGCTTTCGCGTCCTGTGCCTCGCATTTATTAGATCGTGCAATGTTCATGCGGCTTCGCTCCATTCATACCGGTGATGAAGTCCACCGACGCGCGGCAACTCGATCAGCTTAGCTTTTGGAGAAGCCCGATTCGAAACTGGTCGTTCTGTCGGTGTTTCTTTGTCGAGGCCCAAGTGAGTTCGGTCATCGTGGTAGTAGTCGAAATAGCCACGAAGTATTCGGCGTAGATGATTTTCGCTGAAGACGATCATGTGGTCAGTGCATTCTCGCCG
>JAPYPO010000541.1 GCA_029937645.1 Candidatus Hydrogenedentota bacterium | reverse complement strand
GCCCGGAGTTTGGAATTCCATACCCTTTCTTTATTCTCATCTTAGTTGCTGTTGTGGCCGCAGTTTTTCTTAATCGTACCATCTACGGTCGTTACATGCTGGCTTTGGGTCGCAACGAAGAGGCAGCTCGGTTGTCGGGGATCAACACCTCGAAGATGACTATCATACCGGGGCCGAGTCGCTCCGTTTTATCCATCGCACAAAGCCTCATTGTGTTTCCCTGGAGTTGCCCAGCCCCTTTGGCGCATTCACCAACCGGTCAGGGTACGCTTGCCAGCCTCGCTCGATCGAGGAAGTGGCGCGGCTGGGGGATGAGAACTTCGGCATTCGTCCATCGCCCCGGCTTGAAGTGGAACGCCACCACGAGTTGGAGGCGCAGATCCGGGCACTGGGCATCGCGACCAAGACGAGCCCACGAACCGCGCTATACGCGCATGTGGCGGGCTACGGCGGCCGAGAGAGGAAATTCTCACGGATCGTGGAACGGGCCATGCGAGCGCCGCACACGGGCGAGATCTTTGCGCTTGTGGATCGAATCAACCGGCGCGCATCGACTCCCTCGAACACGATTGCTTTCAAGCCTTTCGAGCTGTACAGAAATGTGGTGGGAAATTAGCGGTATGAATCACTCCATGGAACCCGTCGTGGTGACCGGCGCGGGCGTATTGGCCTGCAACGGAATGGGCCTGGACTCTTTCTGGAAAGCTATCGTGTCCGGTGCCTCGGGTATCCGCACGGTTGATCGATTTGATGTCGAGAACCTTCCCTCCAAAATTGCCGGCCAGCTCTGGGACTTCGATCCCTCGGACTATCTGTCGAAGAAGGTGGTGGATCGCTGGTACCGGGCGACGCATCAGGCCTTGGTCGCCTCCATCTTAGCAGTGGAGGACGCCGAATTTGCCTCGGCAGGATATGACCCGGAGCGCGTCGCCGCAGGCATTGGGACCAGCTTTGGGGCTACGGATGAAATGTATCACCACAATCGCCGCACCTTCGAGACGCAAGGGTGGAGAGGAATGGATAAACTTTCTTCGTCGGCGACATCCGACCATGCCCCCACGGCGACGGTGGGCTCTCACTTTGGATTTCGGGGGCCCGCCATCACCATCGGGAGCGGCTGCTCGACGGGTATCGATATGCTTGCGTGGGGGCGAAAGCAAGTTACCAGCGGCTTGGCTGACGCGGCGTTGATCGGCGCGACGGAAACCCCATTGAATGAATTGCTGTACGCGAGCACCTGCGCCTTGGGTATCCTGAGTGAACGCAACAACGTTCCCACCAAAGCCATGCGGCCTTTTGACGCTAAGAGCGACGGGTTTGTCTTGAGCGAAGCGGCTGTCGTGCTCGTCCTCGAGCGCGCCAGCTCGGCGCGGGCTCGTGGCGCGAAAATTTATGCCGAGGTGGCAGGATGCGGCGCCTCGGCTGAGGGCCGGAATCCGTTGATCCTGGACAAAGAAGGCGATGCGCTCGCTCGGGCGATGGAGGCCGCGTTGCGGGAGGCGGGCGTCCTGCCGGACGAGTTGGATTGTGCTCAATCGCATGGCGTTTCCGTTAAGATGTACGACCGGTGCGAGGCGAGCGCGTATCGCAAAGCCCTCGGCGCGAACGCCTACCGGATTCCCATATCAGCAAACAAATCGATGATTGGTCAAGCGTATTCCGTAGGCGGGCTTTTGGGGGTCGTCTGCGCCATGATGTCTCTCAAGACGGGCGTCGTGCCTCCGACCATTAATTTGGAAACGCCGGACCCCGAATGTGACTTAGATTTCGTGCCGAAGGAGTCCCGCTTGAATGACCCGGCGAGCGCCATCGTCACCGCGCTATCGTTTGGCGGAACGCATACGGCCGCCGTATTGAAACGGGCGGGTTAGCGCCCGCCCGACGGAACGCGTATAAGGAATACCATCGTGCGACTGAGCGAAACTCAGCGTGCCTCGATAGTTTCAGATCAATCACTGGAGGTCTTTGTGTGCTTTTCACCAGAACGATTTGGGTGAGCACTCCCTCATGGAACTACTAATCCCATCTTCGGCCAACCTACTCGCGGCCTTCTTCTCGCTTGCGCTGGCGATCATCGTTCTCACCCGAAACCCCCGTCAGTTGGCGCACCAGACCTTTGCCCTGCTCGCGTTCAATTTCATGCTGTGGGCGCTCGGCGTTTTCGCGGTGATTCAAGGCACAGCCGACGCGCGCTTCTGGTTGGGATTCACCGAAGTGGTCAGTTGCTTTATCGGCGCGACCTGTTACCACTTCGTGGGCTACTTCCCCAAGGGGAGGTTCGAGGGCAATAAGAAGTTCCTGTACTATCTTTACGGTGCCGGCGTGGGCGTCTCCCTCCTAACCCTTACGCCGTGGTACATCGATATCGATGCCGTGTTTTTTGAGCCCGGTGAGCCCCCCAAGGTAACCTATGGCTGGGCCTATTCAGCTCTCTTTCTCCTTCTAATTCTTCCGGCCGCCTTCGCGATTATTCAGAATCTGCGCTGGAAGCTTCGAGAAACTACGGGGCAGGGTCGGCGCCAGACCCAATTCGTTCTATTCGGCATGTGCGCCATTACCGCCTGCGGCGTCTTGTTCAATTTCACAGCGGCATTACTGCACGTCCCGAAATTCCAGGCGTACGGCCCCGTGTCGGGCATCATGCTCATGAGCCTGTACGCCTTCGCCATGATTCGCTATCACCTGCTGGACACGCGGCAACTCGTATCGCGGGTCATCGTCTATAGCATGTCCACCGGATTCGTCGCAGGCGTGTACGTCGCGATGGCCTTGCTTCTTCGGTCGGTCGTGGGCGGAGGCCTCGTGCCTGTGCAAGAGCAAGTCGTCGCAGCGGTCCTCTCCGCGATCCTCATTGTCCTGGCCTACGAGAAGTTGCTTGTACGTTTCCGGGCCCTCGTGGAAGGGACCCTGC
>JAPYPO010000540.1 GCA_029937645.1 Candidatus Hydrogenedentota bacterium | reverse complement strand
CGAGAAGTTCCGGTCATCTGCCCGGAGTGCCTCCCGCTGCTTTCTAATGTAGTCGTCGAATTCCATGTTGTGTGTAGTATACACTACACACTTTGAATTGTCAAACATGGATTCTTGTTAACACACGACTTGTGGCAGAATTAAAGTTGTAACTTGCTCAATTTATAGGGTTTATAAATATTGCGTCCGATTAAAAATAGCCTGCCGAATCGACCGAGGCCCTCATCTGAATGCGCTAATCACACGGTTGTGTGGCGAACATACTGCTGAGAATCAACTTCGCGATTTCCCTATCCGGCACCCAAGATGGCCCTTATCTATAGGGACGTTGGAGTCGGACTGACTTCTTCTTGTCGAATAGATTTCGGATACTGTAGGGCATTCGCAATGATGAACTCGTCGTTTGGCGAAACCGATAGCGGGCGACTTCAGGACAACAAAGCGGGGGCAACTATGGATGAACGTGTAAGGTTGAATCGCTATCGTGGCTCTCTTCTCGGCCTAGCTGTGGGAGATGCCGTTGGTACCACCTTGGAATTCCAAGGGCCCGGCAGCTTCGATCCTATAGAAGATATGCTGGGTGGGGGGCCTTTTAAATTGGAGCCAGGCCAATGGACGGATGACACATCAATGGCACTCTGTCTTGCCGACAGTCTTGTCCAACGTAAGGGTTTCGATCCGCGAGACCAAATGGACCGCTATGTTCGCTGGTACCGGGAAGGATACTTGAGTAGTAACGGACGCTGTTTCGACATTGGGAACACTGTAAGGTCCGCTTTGACGGCGTACGAGACCACGGGCGAGCCTATGAGCGGGTCCACGGACACGTACTCAGCCGGGAACGGCTCGATAATGCGGCTTGCTCCTGTGCCCATGGCTTTTGCCGGTGACGCTGATCAGGCGGCGCACTACTCTGGCGAGAGTTCAAAGACGACGCATGGCGCGCCTACCTGCATTGATGCATGCCGATACCTCGGCCACATCATCGCTTCCGCTCTCGCGGGAGATGCCAAGGGTGAGCTTCTATCATGGCACGATTACCAGCTTGCCGGACCATGGACACCGGAGATCGTTCAGATTATCCAAGGTTCATACGAAGAAAAGGAACCGCCGGACATTAGGGGCAGCGGCTATGTGGTCGAATGCCTCGAAGCGGCTCTCTGGGCGTTTCATCGCTCCGATTCGTTTCGCGAAGGTTGCCTCTTGGCGGTAAACCTCGGCGATGACGCCGATACGACCGGGGCCGTGTATGGTCAGATTGCCGGAGCTTTCTACGGAGAAGATGGCATTCCGAAGGAATGGCGGGAACGAACCGCGTATCATGATCAGATTCTAAAATTCGCGGACGAGTTGCACGACCTAGCCCACGCGAGTTCATAGGACGGGGATTCACAGACGCCGCATGCCAAAGCTACGATACTTGACGAAATCGCTATTCCAGTCGGGCAGGGAGTGCCCGACGAAGCTCTTCTACACCGGAAAGAAAGAGTATGCGAATCAAAAACTTGGTGATCCTTTCTTGATAGCGCTCGCCGAGGGAGGATTCCAAGTCGGTGAACTCGCGAAACGCTACTATCCGGGCGGGCAGGATATCGCAACTCTTGAGCATGTGGAAGCCGAGCGTCAAACTAGAGAACTTCTTGCGCAGGAGAAGGTGGTCATCTATGAGGCGGCGATCAGCTATGAAAATTTGTATGTACGAATCGATGTGCTGATTAAGAATGGCGACCATCTCAAGCTAATTGAAGTGAAAGCCAAGTCCTTTGATCCTCGCCAAGAATCTCCGCTTCTCAACAAATCAGGAAACATTGTGCCCGCGTGGCGCCCTTACCTTGAGGACGTGGCGCTTCAAAAGTACGTTCTGATGGGGGCTCGACCGAACGCGCAGATTTCCTCGTACCTCATGATGGCTGACAAGAGTGCGGTCTGCGAAACCGATGGTCTAAATCAGCGGTTCCGAATCGTACGAGACGAGAACGATCGAAAGGGAGTAAAGGTTTCCTCAACACTCTCGGTGGCTGACCTAAAAAAGAAAATTCTCCTCGAAGTGCCCGTTGATCGTTATGTTGATTCGATAATGGCGGAATCTCATGACCTTCCAAGTCCGGGATGCAGTTTTGAGCGGCATGTCGAATGGCTTTCCAGTCTTTATAGCCGCGGCGTAAGACACGCTCCGTCGATCGGATCTCATTGTGCGGCCTGCGAATTTCGCTGTAGCGACGGAGATGCAGAAATCGGCCTTCAATGTGGGTTCAGGGAATGCTGGAGCGAATCGCTAGGTTGGACTGATGAAGATTTCGAGACCCCTTTGGTTCTCGATCTGTGGAACAGCCGAAAGAGAGATGCGTATATTGCCCAAGGTAAAGCAAAACTCTCCGATCTCACCGAGACGGATATCACGCCCGTGGACGACGGGAGACCCGGTTTGTCGTCGAGTCAACGGCAGTGGCTGCAAATAGAGAAGGTGCGCGACCGTGATAATTCCGTCTATTTTGATGCAGATGGAATGCGCGCCGAAATGGCGAGCTGGCAGCACCCTCTCCATTTCATCGACTTTGAAACCTCAACGGTCGCAATCCCGTTTACGTCGGGCCGCCGTCCCTATGAAGGAATCGCATTTCAGTTCTCCCATCATGTGATGGAGCAGAGCGGCGAAATTCGTCACACGGGAGAGTATCTGAATACCGAAGTCGGAGTATTCCCTAATTTCGATTTCGTTCGCTCCCTCAAAGCGGAGCTTGAAAATGACAGCGGTACGATATTTCGATACGCGTCGCATGAGAACACAATCCTCAATCTGATCTATCGACAACTTGGTGAACCAACCTGTAAGGAACCCGATAGAGAGGCATTGCGATCGTTTATTCAACCCGGATTTCCCATTTGGAAGAGTCATCTTGAGATCCGCCGGCATCGAT
>JAPYPO010000039.1 GCA_029937645.1 Candidatus Hydrogenedentota bacterium | reverse complement strand
GGAGTGCTCTCCGCAATTCGCTGCGCGAACCATACCGCGTTGTCGTAGAGCAGCGTTTGATCCGGGTATAGGCCCGTCATGAATGAAGCCCGGCTCGGTCCACAGACCGGATACTGGCAGTACGCCTGATTGAACTGAATGCCACGACTGGCCAACCGATCCAAGTTGGGCGACTTTACGAGCGGATGTCCATAGGAACTTAGATCGCAGTTAAGGTCATCGGAAATCAGGAATAAGACATTCGGCCTCGAATCGGCCGCGTGTGCCGGCCAGATGAATGCGAGCATGAACAGAAAACCTGCGGCGGCAGTGGTCCGACTCATTATAGTGCTCCTCCGTTGAACGGGCGCTGGGAAGTGTCGAGGGTATCACACGGTTCCCAACCGCGCAACGGCGCTCCCATTATCAGAAGGTATAACGCAGCCCCAGCGACAAATTATTGTCGAATTCGTCTACATCCTCGCCGCCGGGGTCGCTGTCGTATTCCGTGCGCAGCTGAGCCCGAAAGTACAACCTGTCCGAGATAGGCGTCAAGAAAGCGAAGCTGTTCGTCAGGCGGAATTCCCCCATATCTTCAAAGTTGGGCAACAGAGTCAGATCGTTTGTCAGCCGTGACTGTTGAAACAGCTTCTCCGAGTACGAAAGAAAAATACGGCCGCTGGGATACTCTTCGTCCCGCGTCGCATCGCCTACATTCGGATCGGCAAATCCGCGAAGGATACTCAGGCCGGAGAATACCGCGCCGAGGCCTAGAGGAATCTCCCCGCTACCGAGATCGTCAAGGAGCATCTGGAAGCTATCAAACGAGTCCATCCGCGATGCGCTGATGGCATCCCGCCGTTCGCCGATACCAAAATTATCCCATCGCTCGAACGCAAACTCGAGTCCCACTTCGCCAGACAGATTGCGTCGGTCATTCTCAATGAACCGGTATCCAACGCCGCTCGCCGCTGTATACCGGAATTCCAGCTTTCGGAGTTTATCGTGTTCGCCCGTAACCGCAGCGAACACGAAGAGCGGGCGGCTGGAGAAAGGGTAGCGCCATTTAGCCTCGCCGTACAGACGTTGCGCGTTGAGCGAATCATCCGTCTCGCCGTACGACGAACTTAATTTAAGATCCAGCGTATGCTCCGGGCGCTTTCGCTGCAACATAATATCGAAGGTCGCGTCGTACCGATCCGATTCTCCGCTGCGAAAGACCGCGCCCGCATCCACAGCGCCGGTCCAGACGCGCTCTTTTTTTCGGACAATCTTTCGCAGAGCCTCTTCGTCAATCGCGGCATACTTGATACCGTCCAAATTTGTACGGTCTGATTGACCTTCTTGGACCATCGTTTGCCCGGCATCAAAACGGAGCGCGCCTTCTTCGATGACCCCGTCGTTTCCCTGAACCGCAATCGCCTCGTCCGTATCGATGCCCTCAACGTGTTCTAACTGTATGTTGATGGTACCCGCAAATTCGGTCAAGACGGCTACCTTCCCATCGCCGATTGACTGCACAATGCCCGCAACGTGATCGCCATTCTTGAGCCAGATGGAATCGGGCCACGCCGCAGGAGCTACCGATACCAGGAAGAACAGGCAGGAACCCAGGGCGACCCCCGATAGCTTCTCCGTGTTCGAAGAGAGACGGTGACAGTTCCTGGATAAACATTTCATAAGGGGCTCGCTATAGTTATGGTGCTCTATTTAAGAAATAAATTGTTTCGGAGGTTTTTTAACGCGGTATCGCCGCCGAAGAACATAGCCGGTAGCTCGATGACGCGTGAGAAACGTTCCCACGCTTAGGCAGGTCGCTTATCCGCCCACGGCTGAGCCTTCTCCAGTTGCGCCGCCAGACCCAACAGCGTCTTCTCGCCGCCGTAGGTCGCTGCAAACTGGACGCCGATAGGCAATCCGCCTTCGTTCCAGTGCAAGGGTAGCGAAATCGCCGGGCTGCCCGTCGCGTTGAACAGCTGAGTGAAGCCAATGGACAGCCCTATCGCTGCGGCAAATTCCTTGCCGTCCGGGTGATTCAACCGGAGAGCCCCGCCCAGCTTCTGCGGCGGCGCGGCCATCGTCGGCGACAAGACAACATCGTAGTCCGCAAAAAACGCCTCCACCGAACGGCCCAGCGCGTGGATGCCATGCAAGGCCGTCACATAATCCGCCGCCGCATAGCGTTCCGCATTCTTGTACACCGCGTAGGTCAACGGCTCGACATCATCTTCCGAAAGCGTTCGGCCTAACTGCGCCGCCCGAGCATCCAGAACCTGGCGTATGTTCGCTCCGATAATGACGCGGGTCGATCGGCGTAGGAGCGTCTCATCAATTGACAGCGGCGTTTCAACGACCTCATGGCCCAGGCTCGCGCAAAGCTTCGCTGCGACCGCGACAGCGGTTGCGCAATCGGCATGAGTTTCCACCCCGTTAAACGCCTTCGTATGTACCGCGATGCGGAGCGCGCCGGGGTCTTTACCGATTGCATCCAAAAACGGCCCGTCGGCTGCCGGCGCGTTATACGGGTCGCCCTTCACCTCGCCCGCCGTGACATCCAGCATCGCCGCCGTATCGCGCACCGTGCGCGAGAGGCAGCCTGCCGTCGACATGCCGCTCCACCCTTCACCGGTATCCGGCGCGTGGGAGATTCGCCCGCGAGATGCTTTCAGGCCCACCAGCCCGCAACACGACGCCGGGATTCGAATCGAGCCACCCCCGTCGCTTCCGTCCGCGATGGGGACAATGCCAGCGGCCACTGCTGCGGCCGACCCGCCCGAAGAGCCCCCAGACGTATGCTCCAGATTCCAGGGATTGTGCGTCGCCCCGAACAGGGCGGACTCCGTAGAGGTCGTCAACCCAAATTCAGGAGACGCCGACTTGCCGAATATAGTGAGCCCCGCGTTCTTGTAACGGGTAATCAAATCGCTGTCGTGATCGGCGACGTTGTCCTCGAAAAACCGGCAGCCGCTTGTCGTGCGCACGCCCGAGTAACACGTACCAATATCCTTGACGAGAAAGGGAACACCCTTGAACGGGCCATCCGGCAATCCGGCCTCGACCGCCGCGCGCGCTTGCTCCTCCATGTCGATGACAATGGCATTCAGCTTCGGGTTCTGTGCTTCCGCGCGCCGGAGGGATTCCTCCAACAGATCCGAAGGGGTCACTTCGCCCCGGGTTACAAGTTCCGCCAACCCGAGCGCGTCCAGTGACTCAAATTCAGCAATTCCGCCCATGCGATGATCCTAAGTAATTCCGGTGAACGTTAGTTTCTGGCGCTTCAGAAAAAGGCGTTTACGCCGTCATCCTGAACGCGGCGAAGGATCTCTCACCCCTATTCCGCTCTGAAAACCGCTTTCTGTAACAGGAACTACTTATCTTTTGTGGGGGCGTCGGGGTTCATGATTGGCGAGTCCCAGCCGTGCAGGTCGGCCGGTTTTATGCCCCGGCGGAATCCAGAGAAGTTGTAGGTGGATGGATGATAGGGGCCGACGAGATCGACGTTGTTCTCGGGCTGGATCTGATCGTCCATACCGAGGCACCACAGGTGCGCGTTGACGAGCAAGCGTCGGAACCCTTCATTCAGGATGTCTTCGGAGGCGCCTTGTGTGGTGGTGAAGATTCGCGCGACCTTGGATGAGGCGCTTGCAACTTCGCGCACCCACACGACGGGCATCAGCAGTTTGGAGGAATCGACGGGCGCGTCTTTAGACAAGCCGTTGAGAATGATTCCGCGGGCCAGTATGGCGCTGGGCTCGAGGGGATAGGCGGTGTATCCTCCGGCTTGGGTGTGCATGTCTTTCACGCCACGCAGGATGGGATGATTCTTGTTCTTGGGTTCGATCGCCAGAATCGAGCTTTGCCGATGGTTGCCTCCGTAATGCCCCGCCCAGGTTTCGCCGAGCACCTGACGGCCAAAGCCCATGTAGTGTTCTTTGGTGGGATTGCGAAAATCGTACGAATAGAATTTACGGTCTTCCGGGATTTTGAAGGCATGGGTCGAGGTGCGTAGTCCCAAGATGGGGCCACCCCGATCAACGTAGTCGACAAAATGTTGCATCTGGTCATCGGGCATGTTGATGAAGCGCATGAAGATGACCATGAGATCCGCTTCTTTGAGCACCTCCAGGCCGGGAATGTGGCTGCTTCCGGGAAGGATAGTTTCGTCGCCCGGGTTGATACCGAAGACCACGGTGCACTTGAAGCCGTACTGTTTGGCCATAATGCGCGCGAGCGCGGGCAGCGTTTCCTCGCCCCGGTATTCATGGTCCGAAGCGACGAAGACGATGTGCTTTCCAGCCCCGATGCCACCGGTACCTTCGTAGACGACTGAGGACTCGTCGGCTGCATGCGATGCGGCGTTGGCCATCAGCACAATCGCAACCATCATTGGCAGGACAGTGAATCGAATCATGATTTAGGACCCTTGGCGCGAGGTGTTGGAGAATCGGCGCAGTTGTTATTGGGCGACGTCCATGGCGCGGGTCTCGCGGACAACGGTGATCCGAATTTGGCCGGGGTAGGTGACTTCGGATTCAACCTTTCGGGCTACGTCGCGCGCGAGTTGCTGGGCTTGGGCGTCGTTGATTACGTCGGGTACGACGACGATGCGGATTTCGCGTCCGGCTTGGATGGCAAAGGATTTCTCTACGCCGGGGAATTCTTCGGCGATTTCTTCGAGTTGTTGGATGCGTTTGATGTAGGTGTCTATCGTTTCGCGCCGTGCGCCCGGACGCGCGGCGGAGAGCGCGTCGGCGGCTTGGACGAGGACCGCGATGACGGATTCCTGGGGCATTTCGTTGTGGTGGGATCCGACGGCGTTGGCTACGAGTTCACTTTCGCCACGGCGCTTGCAGATGTCGTAGCCCAAGACGGCATGGGAGCCTTCGACTTCGTGGGTGAGGGCTTTGCCCATGTCGTGGATGAGTCCAGCGCGTTTAGCGACTTGGACATCTTCGCCGATCTCGGCGGCCATGATGCCGCAGAGGTGGCAGACTTCTTGGGAATGGCGCAGGACGTTCTGGCCGTAGGAAGTCCGGAAGTTGAGGCGGCCCATGAGCTTTACGATCTCGGGGTGCAGGCCGTGTACGTCGACTTCGAGGCAGGCCTCTTCACCGAATTCCATGATGTTTTTGTCGAGTTCGGCGGCCACTTTTTCGGCAACTTCTTCAATGCGCGCGGGATGGATTCGTCCGTCTTGGATGAGGCGTTCGAGGGTGATCCGGGCGACTTCGCGGCGGATGGGATCGAAACCGGAGAGGACGACGGCCTCCGGGGTATCATCGATGATGAGGTTGATACCGGTGGCGTTTTCGAGGGCGCGGATGTTGCGGCCTTCGCGGCCGATGATGCGGCCTTTCATCTCGTCGCTGGGCAGGGCTACAACGGAAACGGAGTGTTCGGCTACGTGATCCGCCGCGCACCGCTGAATGGCTTCGGAAAGGACTCGTTTGGCCTTCTTCTCCGCGGTGGCGGTCATGTCGTCTTCGAGCCGTTTCAGCTTGTGGGCTGTATCACGGCGAACCTCCGTTTCCAGGCGTTCGAAAATAATTCGCCGCGCTTCGTCGGCGCTCATACCCGAGATAGATTCGAGTATTTTCATCTGCTTCGAGATGAGGTCCGCCACGTTTTTCTTTTCGGTATCCAAAGCCTTCGAACGCTCGGCCAGCGTTTCTTCGCGGGACGTGAGCGAGGTCGCTTTGTCTTCCAAGACATCAATTCGCTTGTCGACGCTTTCCTCTTTGGCAAGGATCCGCTTCTCAAGGCCATGCAATTCGGTGCGTTGGCGCTGGGCCTCGCGCTCGACTTGCTGGCGCAGGTCGATTTCCTGCTCCTTGAGGCTGGTGCTCGCCTCTTTGAGGATGGTCGCCGCCTCGCGTTCGGCTTCGGATATCGTTTGAGCGGCGTCGCGGCGGGCGCGGCCCAGTAGGTTGGTGCCGATGATGCGGGTAAGTACAATGGCCGCGATCATGCCTACGATCAGGCTGACCGCGATGGCGGCGTATTCCTCGGGGGTCTGCGGCATAGTTGTGCCTCCTTTATGGACCGTATCGGTCTACGGGAGGCGCGGGGAGAGCGAGCAGGAGGGCGTGGCTAAGTCGTAGGTTTCGTGCAATGCGCTGGGGCAAATCCCAAAGCATCGCCGGAACACCACGGCTCAAATCTGCACAGGTATTCCCTTGACAGTTCAGAAACTACGAGAGGAGATTCAGTGGTACGGACTATGTGTTTAAGTAGCTATTACGAAACGCTTTCGTGAATCCCTTACGTGCTATCCAAACCTTGTGTAAATCAATGGGTATACCGTCATCGCCATGCATATTGAGAACTTACATGCATGGTGAGAACTTATTCGTGCAACGCCCTCTTCAGCTTCGCGGCCAATTTGCTTCGAGCAAATCGGCCCTCGCGCCTTTCCGGTTACGATGTGTTTCCGAATACTGCTAATAATCAAAGAATACCGTGTGATCGGCAGGGACGACCCGCCGCGGTTATCTGTCTGTGCATAAGTATAGAAAATGGAGCCGGAACAAGTCAACGGGGTTGAGGCAATTGAGTGGTTTTTGCCTGAGGCGCGGGTGGGGGGGGTTGCCGTTGCAATATTCGCTCCAGATTCTCGGCGTATACGCGGCGCAATATGTCGTCGGGCAAGGCCAATCCGCGCAATAGCCCGTACTGGTTTCTTGCGCTCTTAAGGGCGTAGGGCGACTGTGTCGAGGCCATGTAGAAGTAGTAGGCGTCCTTTTCAAGCCAGTCACGGTTGGCCTGAATTACCGATTCGACCCAAAGGGTGGTCTTTTCCTTGTTGCCGGTGACGACCATGTCGGTGCCGAAGACAACTCGGTCGCTGTATTTATTAAAGAAGTCGCGGAAGATATCGCGGTTTTGGCTGACAATTTCGAGCCCGTGAACGAGTATCGAGCGCGTGCCGAAGCTGCAGTCGATGTAGAGATTGGGGTAGCGATCGAGCAGATCCTGCAGTTCTTTCCATCCAGGGGATTTGGGGCGGTAAAAGGCCACACCGAAGTGCGGTACGATCACTTTGAGGTTGGGGAACAGATCCAATACCGTGCGAAATTCTTTGAGGTAACTGTCGAATCGAACGTGCCAAAGAATGGGCAGTCCCTGTTCTTCGCAGAATGCGTAGACCGGCAGCATGTCTTCGTGGTCGAGGGGAAGTGTGTACATGTTGCCGTGGCCGGAGTAGAGTTTTAGTCCCGCGATCCCTTGGCGTTCGTATTTTTTGAGCTTTTCGAGCTTGTCCGGATCCTCGGGGTCTAGTGTGCTGAATGGGATGATTTTTCCTGGGTTCTCGCGAGCCGCAGCGAGAACTTCCTGCACGTTTTCGTCATACATTTCGTGCATCTTCTCACGCTTGCCGAGGAGGGTATAGCCATTGCTCGCTACGAACAGCGTGCGGTCGATCCCCGTGCGTTCGGCGGCGTGGAGGTATTTGGGCAGGTGCCTGCGCATGTAAAGATGATCGTGCCCGTTGATGATTCTGAAGTCGGGGCGTTCGCTCGCGATGGTGGGCACGCGTAGAGCGCCGTAACGGCTATCTAAGCGCTCAACGCGGTCGGTGAGCACGACGTAGGTGGACAGGTTGGACCCCACAAGAAAGAAGATGGCTATGACCCCTATCTTGGTGGAGGTACGGGCGCCGCGCCTTTGTCGGGCGTAGGTTTTCGTGTCCGCGCTCGTGTCAGGGGCTTGGGATTGTGGTGTGTTTTCGTCTGTCATGGCGAGGAATCTCCAGCCTGGGGCAATGAAGAACTGAATATAGCATACTTGGCTTGGACGGCTAACCCAGTTATCTCACCGGGTTTCATAACGAGACGGTGAAGATGCCTGCGCTGAATGTTCGGAAAAAGCTCTAGATAAACTTCCTCGAAGAGGATGCGGCGACTATTGACCAGCCGATGAATGGGCTTATTCTCAGATCGCATTGAGGACCTCATCAATAAAGTTGGTCTTCGGCAAGGCCATGATGTTCGCGTTGAGATCTTCTCCGCCGTATCCCCTTCGGGGAAATAGTGAGTGCCGAACGGTGACCGGGGGAATCGCTTCGCTCATCCCCCGGCTACATGCCGTTGCCCCTTCGGGGCAATTTGCCGTCTCTATCAGTATTTGGCATGCCTCGGCCATTTTCTCCGAGGGACTAAGCGTGGATATTTCACGGGTTATCGTTGAGAGATGGTGGAGAAGGTCACGCTGAATGTTGGGGAAGAGCCCCTGCCCGTTCGGGACAAATTGCCGGCTATTCAGGCGTTGGGTACGTTGAGAGGCCCGAATTCGATTGCGGACTTAGGAATGTGGGATGATCGCACAAGTGGCGACAAGGCTGATCAAGTGGCGATAGGGCTGTTCTTGGCGGAGTACGCGTTCCGCGTGCGCATACGATGAGGACTATGCAATGGAATTCACGGCCGACACGATTGAGCGCATGCGCGGGCAGGTAAGCCTGGAGAATATTCGCAAGGCGCAGGATACCATCGCCGAACTGCTGCCGAAGACGCCCCTCCTCCGTCACCCGGTTCTGGTGGAAGAGCTTGGCGTGGAGCTGGCGGTCAAACACGAGAATCATTTACCGACGGGCGCGTTCAAGATTCGTGGCGGCATGAACTACATGGCCCGCCTCCCGGAGGACCAGCGGCAACGGGGTGTCGTGACGGCGACGCGCGGCAACCATGGCCAATCCGTTGCGCTCGCCGCTTCGCAGTATGGCGTACGATGTGTGGTCTTCGTACCGCATGGGAACAACCCTGAGAAGAACGCGGCCATCCGCGCATACGGCGCGGAACTGATCGAACACGGCAGCGACTTCGACGAAGCGCGGTTGCACGCGGAGGCCATGGTCGATTCGGATGGCCTGACCTTCGTCCACCCTGCAAACGAGCCCGACCTCATCAACGGCGTGGGAACCTGCGCGCTCGAAGTCTACGAAGAATTTCCTGGGCTCGACGTCTATGTCGTCCCCTTGGGTGGGGGCAGCGGGACCTGCGGCGCGATTACGGTCTTGCGTGCGTTGAAGCCGGAGGCGCGTATCATAGGGGTGCAAGCCGAGAACGCCTCCGTAATTCATGATAGCTGGAAGGCCGGGAGCATCGTCACGACGAAAACCGCCGACACCTTCGCAGACGGCCTGGCGTTACGGGTGCCCTTCGCGTTGCCCTTCGAGATTATCCGAGAGCAAATTGACGATATTGTCCTCGTGACGGAAGAGGAAATCCGCGACGCCGTCCGCCTGTACCTTCGGGCGACGCACAACCTCGCGGAAGGCGCAGGTGCCGCGCCCCTCGCGGCCATCAAGAAAATGGCCTCCGAGCTCAAGGATTTCGACGTGGTCGCCGTGCTCTCCGGCGGAAACATTGATGCCGAAACGTTGCGCTGGGTTTTGGCCGAGTAGAAGCGCGAGATCGCGCCGTCGTTCCCCTTCTCCCCCTTCCCAATGCGTACCATCTGGAGGTGCGGGACGCCAAATTACTTTTCCTGGCTAACCCCCGAAAGTTGCGCGCGAGATGCCTCCCGGCTACACTACACATTCCGCACGAACACACATTTTCCCACCGAAGGAAAGGCCGTGTCCACACCGAATCCAGACGCTCCAACCATGCGTATCGGCTCCATCCGCGATGCCCTCGCGGCCCACGAACCCAACACCGCGCCATCCAGCGAATTGGATCGAAACGCCTCCGTTGCTATCATCCTGCGCGAAGGCCCCGACAGCGGCCTTGAGGCCCTGTTCATCAAGAGAGCCGAACACCCCGGCGACCCCTGGTCCGGACACATGGCCCTGCCCGGCGGACGCGTCGAAGCCAAAGACGCCACCCTCTCCGCCGCCGCCATCCGCGAGACCGAAGAAGAAGTCGGCATCCTCATCCAGGAAGAAATGCGAATCGGCCGCCTCGACGATGTCTACGGCGGCCGCCTCGTCGCCCATCGCCTATCCGTATCCCCCTTCGTCTACTACCACCCCAACCCGCCCGAGCCCACACCCAACTACGAAGTAGCCGCCACCGTTTGGGTGCCGCTCGACCACATCGCGGACATAACCCGCATCGCGCCCTACGTGCACCACGCGGATCCGATACAACGAAAATTCCCTTCGATTGAGTACGAGGGCTATAACATCTGGGGGTTGACGTATCGGATCATGGGGAGTTTTGTGGAGTTGTTCGGGGTCAGCTTTCCGGGCGAACCGAATGTGAAGGAAGTAGAGTGGCCGCGCGGGCAGCGGCAGGAATGAGGGCCACCTCCGACGCTCTCATTTCCACGGAGGACGCGCCGCTGCGAAGTTTTCCGGCGATTTGCGCATCCGGCATGAAATGGACAACTCCATCGAGAATTGCCTAAAATACCCGCTTCCCGTTTGATACACCCTCTCCGAATAATCCCCCGAGTACCGCTCGTCGATGCAGTCTTACAGAACCGATACCCGGCAGGACCTTCTACAGAATGTTCTGGCTGGACTTACCGTCAGCTTCGTTGCGCTTAGCCTGGGCGCGGCGTTTGGATTGTTGTCGGGGCGTGGCGCGTTTTCGGGGATGATCTCGGCGGCGCTGATCGCGACGGTGACGGCCTTGCTCGGCGGTACGCGGGTTCAATGTTCGGGCCCGACGGGGCCTATGACGGCGGTCACGGCGGTTATCGTGGCTACGGCCTATGACCGATTTCAGTCGGAGATGCCCGGCGTTGCGCCCGACCACGCCATCAATATCACGATTTTCCTTATGGCCGGGATCATCCTTCTTTTCGCGCTGTTTCGGCTTGGGCGATTCGCGTCGTATGTCCCCGGGGTGGTTGTATCGGGGTTTATGAATGGCATTGCCGTCATCATCTGGCTTGACCAGATAAAAAAACTGTTCGGCTGGTGGGGGCAGACGGCCTTTGAAGGGCCGCTCGCTCAAAACCTGATTCTCTTCGCGGCGAGTGTCGCGCTTGTGTTTATGCTGCCAAAAATCACGCAGCGAATCTTGCCGAAGTTCGCAAGTCTGATGTCGGCCACTATCCTGACGCTCGTTATCGTGACCGCCGCGTCGCACCTGCTCGGGTTCGAGGTCGAACGAGTACACTTAAATTCCACGCTGAAAAGTGTGGGGGATTTGAACGCGTTGGTTGCGGCGCAATGGCCTACGCAGTGGTCGGGCGAGGTGCTGTGGTTCGCATTTCCCTTCGCACTTCAACTCGCCTTTCTTGCGTATCTGGATACGCTGCTGACTTCGCTCGTCGTCGACAAGATGACGGGCGAGGAAACGAAGCGCAACAAGGAACTTGCCGCGCAGGGTATCGCGGGGGCCGTCGTCGCGTTCGTGGGCGGGATCCCCGGGGCGCAGGCCACCATTCGTTCCGTCCTCATCGTCAAAGAAAAGGGCACCCTGCGCCTCGCAGGTGTGCTTGTCGGCATCTTCGCTCTCATCGAGATGATCCTTTTCCAAGACGCCATCAATTTAATTCCTCAGGCCGTCTTTGGCGGCATCCTGTTCAAAGTGGGCTACGACGTCTTCGACCGGCTGCCCCTCCGGCTCTACCTGAAGGAATTGTTCCGCGATCCCAGCGTCGTGCTCCACGAATTCTTCAGCAACCACGACGACGAACCCATCTTCGTGACCAACCGCGAGATCCTCATCATCGCCGGCACGACGGTGGTTACCGTCCTGTGGGACCTCAACCTGGCGGTCGTGCTGTTCACGGCAATTTTTTACGCGCACAACAAGATATTCAACAAGAAAAACCCCATGCGCGACCTCAAGCCCGTGGAAGAAACGAAAGGCTTCATCGACGAAGATTAGCGTGTATTCAGGCGCTTTGGATGCTTAGAGCTTGAATCCAGCTAGTCGACCATCTTACGGCGCGATTTGACTTGACCGCCCCCAAATGCTACTAACGGGTGGTGGTGAGGGGCTATTCATTTCTACTTCCAAGGCTGCTGTGTGATGGAACCTACAATTGCGAGTGAAGCGAGTGCTGTTCACGCCCGTGTGGGCGAGGCGGTAAAAAGCGCCCCGGTGCCAAGGCGTGAGCCGGAGTTGATGGTGGTGGGCGGAGGCAAGGGTGGCGTCGGGAAGACCTGTTTTTCGGTGAATGCGGCGGTGGAGATTGGCCGCAAGGGCTGGAAGGTGGTGCTGGTCGATGCCGACTTGAGCTGCTCGAACCTGGAAACAATGCTGGGGCAGCGCGCCGAGAAGCGCCTGGATGACTTCTTCCACCAGAGGGGCCGCAAGAATCTTGAGCCGATCGTCAGCAAGACGAAATATGAGAACTTGAGTGTCGTCCCTGGAACGACGGGGCTGGTGGAAGTGGCGAACCCTAAGTTCCAGCAGAAGGCCGCGCTCCTTCGGGAGCTGCGCAAGTTGGACGCCGATTTGGTGATCATCGATCTGGACGCGGGGGCGCATCTGGATACATTGGATTTCTTCTTGCAAACGGAATCCAATGGCGTAGTGGTGATAACGCCGGAGAAAACCAGCGTGGATAATTGTTTTAAGTTTCTGCGCGCCACGCTGTTTCGCAAGATCGAGCGTTTCTACCGTAGTCCGGAAGTCGCTCAAGTCCTTAAACGCAAGGAAACCTTGGGCGATCTTCTTGAATCCATCCGGAGCATAGAAGATTTTGAGACGTCTATGAAGAACCGTCTCTGTGGCGAGATTATTGCGCTGGCCCAATCCTTTCGCCCCCAAATCGTGGTCAATCGGGCAAAAAACGAGGTCGAGGCCCGGGGAACCGCGAACGTATTAATTAAATATTTGCGCCAACTGTTGATGATCGAAGCGGAGATGCTCGGGCACGTAGTTTTTGATACCATAGTCCCTCAGTCCGTCAATTCCGGCGTACCCTTCGTGGCGAGCCATCCACGGGAGCCGGTCGCACGGTGTGTGGTCGACATAGTCAACCGAATGGGATACCGCTAAACGTGGCCACGGAACGAAATAAGCGATCCGAAAAAGTGCGCATGGATATCTCGGCCTCGGAACAGGCCGCTGGTAAGGCGATTTCCACCAAGGCCGGCATCGAGGTGGAGCTACCGGACGCGCCACCCCCGCGCCAAGAAAAGAAGGGCACCATCCTCGGAAAGTTCAACGCTAAATTCCAGGACGCGCTGCAAACGAGCCGGGGCGATGACGCGTCGGGCTCCGCGGCACGCGCGGCCCATGTGCCCGGCTCCGGCGATTTGGCCATGCGCCGCGCCAAGTCCGTGCGGACGCAGAAGATGGTCGTCCCGGAAGGCGTGGTGATTGAAGGATCCTTCAGCAGCGCATCGGAAACGGAAATTTCAGGCCAAGTGGATGGCGATGTCACCGTGGACGGAAAGCTGGCGCTGGGCCCCAGCGCGATGATTGCCGGGTCAGTCCGGGTGGCGATGTGTAAGGTGGAGGGGCAAGTGGATGGAAAGATTGAATGCGGACAGGAGCTGGAACTGGGCCCGACGGGGCGTTTGAATCACGACGCGATGGCGGGCAAACGGATGACGGTGGCAGGACAGGTGAAAGGCAATATTACGTGTGGCGGACAGCTTCTCCTGATGGCATCGGCGAGGGTCAAGGGCAATATCCGCGCACGCTCGATCATAATTGAAGAGGGCGCCATATTCAATGGCGAATGCAGCATGTCGACAGCCAATCAAAAAAATTCTGCATCCTCCTAGGCGGTGTTTAATCGCTCCGGCGGCCCGTTCTCCGCACGGCTCGAAATGAAATGCGACGGGCAATACAAAATGCAGTGCACCCTTTCTAAACGGACACTCATTCTACTGTTCTCGGCGGTGTTTATTGCTCTCGGGCCCCATGCCGCCAACGCCCAAGAAGCCGCCTCCTCCCACTTAGTCAAGGTGAAATCGGAGGGCTTCGCACCGGGTTCAAGCCTCAATTCCCGTTCGCGGGCCATCTCGATCGCGGAGCGAAAAGCGGTCGAGTTGTTTCTCACCCACTACATTGGGCTACCCGATTTGCGGATCGCACGGCGTGTCGTCGAGGCCGCTTCGCTTTACACCGACTCCTCGCGCCTCCTCGAATTCAGCCATACGGACGGGGGAACACGGGTTATGGTGGAGGTCTACTTACGCGCAGAGCGCGTGCGTGCCGATTTGGCGGCCCTGATCTTCCAACAGTTGGCTGACCCGCCCGCAGTGCTGCTTCTGATTGCGGAGGACGATTCCTTCTCGTCTCGGGCGCTTGGCAATGCCGAAACTATACTCTCGAAAGCGTTCAGCGAAACGGGTTTCAGGCTGATCGATCCGCTGGCGGCCCGCCGCGACTTTACGCGGAGCCAGTTGCTCTCGATCTTGCGGGGTTCCGACAACGACGCGGCTCAACTGGGCTTGGCGATGGACGCGGATATCGTCGTCTTGGGCAACGCGAAACTCGAAACGCAATCAGGGGGAGGTGCGGGGAACGTCAGTCGGTTTACGGCGACGCTACGCCTCCGCGCAATACGCGCGTTGGATGGTGTGGTCCTGGATGATAAAACGACGAAAGCGACGGTGCAAAGCCACATGCCCAGAGACGGCGCAGCGATGGCCACACGGGACGCGGCGGCAAAACAGCAAGACGCCATGATGGTGGCTTCCGTGTTGGGCGTGTACGGCCAGAGGCCTTCATCCAGCGACGTCATGCTAACAATCGAAAACGTCCAGGGCTCTGGGCTTATTCAGTCGGTCGAGGTCGGCATCGCGAAAATCGACGGCGTCAGCCGTGTTGAACTCATTCGCCTGTTTCAGGGTACAGCGGTATTGCGAATCACCTACCAAGGGAAAATGGCGGGCCTGGCTGACGGCATTGACACGATCGCCGGGCGAGACTTTCATATCGACTTGACCCAGGGTGTGGGCCGAGAACTGTCCTGCCGCGTCGTTAGCCGCATAGGTGGCTCGTAGGCGGGAACGGTTGCAGGCCGCCCTGAAAGATCATCCAAAGTCTGGCCGTGTCTTCAATCGATCCGCAAGGGTCTGCGTATCCATAGAGTTCTTGACTCCCGCAGCACCCCTCCCATATACTCCTGAGCCCAAACACATGCGTGCGTTCGTGCGCATCCACCCGATAACGATACCCTTTGCCGGGGTAGCTCAGTTGGTTAGAGCGCTTGGTTGTGGTCCAAGAGGCCGACGGTTCAAATCCGTCCCCCGGTACCATCGTTTAAGTTAGACCGAATCAGTAGTTAGGGATACCCGCCAATGTGGCGGCGCGGTCGCAACCCAAGGTCAGAACCGGATAATTTATCCGCTCCAAGACTGGGAGGCAATCGCCATGGCTACATCACGTTCTAAACTTGATCGCATTCCTTCGTACCGGCTCCACAAACACAGCGGTCGAGGATTCGTTGAACTCTCGGGCAAGCGAATCTATCTGGGTCCATTCGAGGATCCCGCAACACGCCAGCGTTATCACGCTCTCATCGCCGAATGGCTGGAGAACGGACGCAAGCTCTCCGTCGATCCCAATCAAATTACCGTCATGGAAATCTGCGCACGGTACTGGCACCATGCCCAACAGTATTACGTGAGAAGCGACGGCTCTCCCACACAGTCCATCGATTCGGTAAAGCAGGCACTAAGGCCACTCAAGGCTATGTATGGGTCTACCCTCGCGGTGGATTTCGGACCTAAGGCTCTTCGGGCTATACGCCAAGTGTGGATTGATCGCGGACTGGCACGAAAGACAGTCAACGATTACACGGCCAGCGTGAAGCGTGTCTTCAAGTGGGCGGCTTCGCTCGAATTCATACCGGCCTACACATATCACGCGTTGAACACGGTCGAGGGCCTTCGCGCTGGACGGTCGAATGCACGGGATACGGCTCCCATCTTGCCAGTACCGGAGGCTCACATCGACGCAGTGCGCCCCTATCTCTGTCGACAAGTCAACGCGCTTATCAATCTACAGTTATTAACAGCAGCGCGGCCAGGAGAACTCCTGAAGTTGCGCCCCATCGACATCGACACGACGGGTGATGTGTGGGCTTCGAGACTTCGCGATCACAAATTGGCTTACCGGCAGAGGGAGCGTATTCTCTACTTTGGACCGAAGGCGCAGGAGATACTCCGCGAGTTCGTCGCGGGACGCCAACTGACCGCCTACCTGTTCTCACCATGCGAGGCGGTAGCGGAACGTCACGCGAAAGCGATGGGGCATCGAAGGCCAGATCAAAAACCCACTCCCCGCAAGTCAGAGCGCACGTTGGGCGACTTCTATACTACGGTCTCGTACCGAAAAGCGATTGTGCGGGCTTGCGACAAAGCGGGTGTACCGGCATGGACTCCACATCGTTTGCGGCACAGCGCAGCTTCACGGATTCGGCGTGACTTTGACTTAGAGGCCGCGCAGCATGTGCTCGGCCATACCCATGCGGACACGACGGAAATCTATGCCGAATTGAGCAGCGCCAAGGCGATATCGATTATGCTAGAAGTTGGCTGAAAGAGTGCCGAGAAGTTTCAGGAGACTCACCCATGAAAGCGAAAAAGAAAAAGATTAGTACGGGCGACGAAACTATCAAGCTGGCGAAAACCATCAGAGGAATCGCGCACAATATCTGGATCGGGTCAGAGAACATCGCCGGTAGAGCGCGAGATTTGGACGGCTTCGAAGAACTGATCCAACGTATCCGAAATGATGCGGTACCAGCAGCGCTGGCTTTGGCACCCAATAACGATCTCGCTGCCGAAGCACTCGCCTTGTTGCGAGTTGCCGAGAATCATCTGGCGACGGGCTACGCAAGAGCGAAGTGGTCGGACAAATCGACTCCACACTGGCGCAAAGACGAACGGCTAGAGAAGTCCCTCAAGACGGCGTATGACCATGCGTTCTCGATATGTTATGAGGGCCTTGAAATTCTCGCGGGAAAAATAGACGTCGAATCGGAACTGCCGTCGAAGCCATCATTTGTTGCTCTTGGTACTTTGGAGAGACGAGTCTACGAAATCATACGGGGACACGCACCGAACCCAATACTCTTGAGGGTCGTGGTTGCGGAACTCGACGCCTCAGAGCCCGAAATATTGAAATCGGACGAGAGCTATATACGAAGAAAGATCATGCCGATACTCACAGAGCATTACGGCGTGTTGCACATCAAGCGGAAGGGCTTCTACCTTGATAGACGGCGTTGTAAACGGCGGAGTAAAAGTGCAGCGGGTGGCGGTGTAAAAGTGTAGCACC
>JAPYPO010000539.1 GCA_029937645.1 Candidatus Hydrogenedentota bacterium | reverse complement strand
GGGCGCGGCAACTCGCCGAGTGGCTGAGGATTGAACCGCAGCGGGACCAAAAGGCCGTGCAGACCTACGAAGCATGGATTGCCGAACAGATCCGTACGAAGGTCAGCTACCGGCAACTCGCTCGTACGCTCATCACCGCATCGGGAGACACACACGAAGTCGGCCCGGCCAGCTTTTACCGGACGACCCCGGGGCCGGGCGAACAGGCGGAGTTCTTCAGCGAGTTGTTTATGGGCAGCCGGCTGCGATGCGCAAACTGTCATAATCATCCGCTCGACAGTTGGACCCAGGACGATTATCATGGCCTCGCCAACATCTTTGCGAAAGTCGATAGTGGCAAGATTGTCAGGAGCAATCCTGGCGGTGAGGTCATTCATCCGGTCACGTCTGAGCCCGCCATCTCACGCATCCCTGGAGAATCCGCTCAAGTAAACAGCGACGAGGCGATACGCCAACTGGCCGACTGGCTTACCGCCGATGAGAACCCCTACTTCGCCAAGACGGTTGTCAATCGCCTGTGGGAGCGAATGATGGGACGCGGGCTCGTCGAACCCATCGATGACTTTCGCAGCACGAACCCTGCGACACATCCGGCGCTGCTTGATAAACTCGCCGAGGATTTTGCGGCGAACGGGTACATGCTTCGGCATACGCTAAGGACTATCGCCAATAGCGCGACCTACGCGCGCAGCCCCAACGCCAACGAGAAGAACAAGAACGACGACCGTTTCTATTCATACGCGTTTCGGCGGCCGCTCGATTCCGTAGTATTGGCCCACGCCATTACAGACGTATTGGGAGTCGCCAATGAGGACGCTGGATCGGCGCCCGCCGCCGATGCAGGCGCTCTGCCCCAAATGTTACATATGTTTAACGGCTCGTTGTTGAACGCGCGGATCGCTGCGGAGGGAAGCCGGTTGAGCCAGATGCTCGCTGCCGGTCAGAGTCCGCAGGAAGTCATAGATGATTTTTATTTGGTGGCCCTTGGGCGCCGTCCAACGAGCGACGAGAAACAACACTGGGAGCAGTTGCTCGCCTCGGTGACTGATTCGACAGTCTTGCTTGAGGATGTTGTCTGGGGATTATTGGCTAGTGACGAGTTTTCGACCAACCACTAACGGTTAGGATTTAAAAACATGAAAACAAACAATTACTGCGACGGAATTACACGTAGAGATTTTGTCCGTATCGGTGGACTTTCCGCCATGGGACTGGGCCTCGGGAGCTTCTTTGGACTGCAGAGCGTCGCGGCAGCACAGAAACTCACGATAGAAGCCAAAGCTAAATCGTGCATCATGATTTGGCTGGAAGGCGGCCCCAGTCACATCGAAACATTCGATCCGAAGCCGGACGCGCCGTCGGAAGTTCGCGGTCCGTTTGATGCGATTGACACGAATGTTTCCGGGATTCAGCTCCCCGAATGCCTCGAGCGCACCGCGCAAGTGATGGACAAAATAGCCCTTATTCGTTCGATGACATCTCCGCTCGGCGAACATGTGCTTGCAACAAAATACTTGATGACAGGCTACATACCGACGCCCGCAGTGGATTATCCCAATATCGGATCGACCGTAGCTCAAGTGCTAAAACAAACGGGGGTTCTTCCGCCTTTCATCACCGCGACGGGGGGAGACAGGCGCCAGCCAACGCTGGGGCCCGGCTATTTGCCAACATCGACTGCGCCTTTCGAAGTTGGCGCTGATTTCAAAGTCCGCGATCTCGACTTTTACCAGGGCCTCGACCTGGGTCGGATTGATCGCCGTCGACAATTCGTGAACGCTGTCGACCAGTTCAGCCGCGCCAAAGACGCTTCCGCCTCGTCAGAGTCGGATCCTAATTTGGAACGAGCCTACAATATGATTGCCTCCGACGAGGCAAAGAAAGCTTTCGATCTGACTGAAGAACCCAAGGAAGTTCACGAGCGATATGGGACAATCGGTAAAAGAACCAATGGACGCAGTGGACGACAGGGTGGAGGCGGAGTTGGCAACGGGTGCCTGTTGGCCCGGCGGCTGGTCGAACGCGGCGTACCATTCGTTACGGTAAACAGCACGGGCTGGGATTCGCATGAGAACCTCCGCCTGCTCAAGGAGCGTGATCCAGGCGACCTGAGCGCCCAACTCCCGTCTCTGGACATGGCCCTGAGTGCGCTGATCACTGACCTGTCAGACCGAGGCATGCTCGACGAGACGCTGGTGGTGGTCATGGGTGAGTTCGGGCGAACTCCCAAAATCAACTCGAGGGGCGGCCGCGATCACTGGCCCTCCGTGTTCAGCGTAGCCATGGCCGGCGGCGGCGTGCAGGGTGGTCAAATAATCGGTAGCAGCGATTCGCTGGGCGAACTTCCAGCGAATAATCCGATCACCCCTCCGGATCTCTCGGCGACGATCTTCAAGTTGCTTGGCATCAATCCAGAAGCTGAACTGCATACCAGCGATGGACGCCCCATTCGAATCGCTCCAGATGGCGCGCGCGTCATTACAGAATTGACGGCCTAACGATACCGACACACAATTTGTCCCCCCCTGAAACCATTCTCGATGAATCCATTCAATCAACACCGATGGCTTTCTAGCGTACTCCTCATACTTTGCGCCCTAACCAGGATTGCCAACGCAAACGAACCGCCCGTAGTTGCCCTGGTCTTCACTCCTGATGGAGAATCCGTCGTTGCCGCAAGCCAATCGGGCGTGCATGTATTGAGTTGGCCGGATCTGATTCGGCAAAGGACCATTAAGGCGTCTGCCTTGAATCTGCATTGTCTGGCGTTTTCACCCGATGGCAGACAACTCGCGGTTGGCGGCGGAGACCCATCCGAAAATGGGATTCTCGAAGTCTTCACGTGGCCGACCGGAACTCGAGTCGCCAGGTTTACCGAACACAATGACGCCATTCGGTCTGTCGCTTGGCTCGATGACAGAAAGCTAATAAC
>JAPYPO010000538.1 GCA_029937645.1 Candidatus Hydrogenedentota bacterium | reverse complement strand
GCACGGGCGTGTCGGGCGACAGACGGCGCGCGTCCTCTTCTTTCAAATAGGCGACCGCTTCGCGAGAGTTCGGGTTCGTAATCGAGAGTATGGGCGTGCCCGCGAGCAAGATATCGCCCGACCGCCGGAATATCTGAGAGATCTCGCCCGCGACCGGAGCGCGAAGGACAAAGCGCGCGCGCCGCGTTTCTATCGATTGGATTCGAGACTGCTGCACGGTGATACTTTCACGGAGCGGTGCGAGCAGAGTGTCTTCATCGGAGGCGCCGGCCACCATGGGCTCGAAGGCATCAATCCGCGCCTGCGCTTCTTTGACCTGCTCCCCCAACATCGCGATAAGCAAATTATTCTCGCGAATCCGGGTCTCGGTGGTCTCCAGGCGCAGCCGAGTGTCGTCGTATACCGCGACCTCAAGAATGCCCTCCTCCGCGAGCTCCTTTTGCCGCTCGTCCAACAGCGCATACCGATCCCGTTTCACTTTCTCCACCGTTTGCGCGGTCTGAAGGTCCAACAGTTCAAGCCGGGCATCCTCCAAATTCAACTGAAAACGGCGGTAGTCGGCGAATTCATCCGTTGCCCGCTCCGAGGTCGCTTTTGTCAACGCCGCCCTGTTTGCGTCCAGATCGGCGCGAAGGCGACCCAGTTCCGCTTGGGCGATTACCAGTTCCGCCTCCACAAGCGTGGTGTCCAGCAGACCGACGATTTGTCCTTCTTCAACACGCTGAAGCAATTCCGCATTGAGGCCAACCATCCGGCCATCTTCCATGGACGCCAGCAACACTTCATGCCGGTCCACCACCGCAGTTGCCTCAAGATACTGGCCTTGGCGTTGGTACAATGTCAGCACCGCAACAGTGGCCGTCACCCAAACAACGGCAGGCAGCAGCGTCGTTCGCCACAACTTAACCCGATGGGAAAAGGGCGTATGAATGGGGCGTTGCGAATGTTCGGCCATCAGACTTCCGCCTCATCTTCTTGTAACGCGAATACGACGTTAGACACGCCATCCACCTCCCGTAAATGAGACACAAACTCGCCCGCGCGCGACGTGTCGCGCAGGCTCAACCGATACGCCACATCGCCGCCTTCGGCATCTCCAAAACGTTGCGACACCATGCGCGACGCACGGCAATACCGATGCAGCAGCCCTCGCAGTTCAGCATCCAGCGATTCCTTTAGCTCTTCCACCCGGAAACGGACAAATCCGTCGCCCGTATGACGCGTCCCGAACGAAGTCCAATGGAGATAAATCAGAACCAGGCAAAACGCGAAGCTTCCAATCGCTGCCAGACTATAGTTCGCTGTACCCGTCGCCATCCCGACGACAAGCGTGGCGAAAATAAATGAGGTGTCCCGCGTGTCCTTAAGAACATTGCGGAAGCGGATGACCGACAGCGCCCCAATCAGCCCAAACGCAATCGCAAGGCTGTTGCCGATAACCATCATGCCCACGGATATGATCACCGCCAGAAGGACAATAGATTGAACAAAAGCGCGGGAGTAGGAAAGGCCCGCGTGCGTGTAAATGTAAACCCATGCAATCACTTGCGAAAGGACAAAGGCCAAGAGCAAGCCCAAGGCCGCCATTTCCAATTCGATGGTTTCCGGGGACGACGCGAACAGCGAAGAGAGATCAGGCATAGCGGCTACGAGTGCCTCCCCGCCGCGCGTAGCGACGAATTCTTCACAAATATACCATTCTGCGCAAGCGCATCAACGCAGTACACGTACTTGCAAATAGAAGTCTTCTCAAGTTCAAAACGGCTCACCAGTCGACGCACCCACGAGGGAAACGCGTTGGTAAATTTCACCTCCAAGATCACACCATTCAGATTGGGCGTGTACCATTCCCGTTTCCAATTCCACACATCTTCCGTGTACTCCCGGGACGGGCTACAGCACAAATGGCGATCAAAAGTAATCCGAACGGGCTCATCCAGCGCGCTCATATAAGGCTCTCGGGCATAACGAACAAGAATCCGCGGCGTCGCGCGCAGGGCGTCACGTAAATCCAGAAACTTCAAGGCCGCGGCGCGATCCTCATCGGGCATCGACAACACGCCACCGTCTTCCCCACTCAGAAATGCGGCCGAATCCGACTCAGCAAGCCGAAAGCGATCCTTAAAAACAATTTGCCCTGACCGGCGTTTCGTCTCGAAAAAAACCGACTCCGGCCGGTTCACTCCATACTCCCGAATGCGAAGCTTCTTCCGATTCTTCTCCCCGTTGACCGAGCTATGATAGAGGGGCAAACCCTCCCCATCAAAATACTGACTCGTCAGGAGATAATGGTCGCCCGACACCAAATTCGGATCGCGCAAAACATAAGGAGCGATAAAATCACGCACGGCTAATGCGAGTGGTTCTGAGATTAGATACTTCGCCTCAAAGCGCTGCGCCGTAATCCCATCCGAGACCGCCTTACGTATAACCGTAGTTTTTGACAAAAAAAAGGGCTCCCTTGATTAGTAACGGAATTCTAACAGATAAAAGAATATCCATGCAACCCACCAATTAAACACCAAATACCAACTTCTGCAAATCACTGCGACCATGTAAGTTACATAGACCGTAAAATCGCCGCACCGACAGCCAAGGCCGCATCTTTATCAGCCCATCATATCCATATTTAAGTAGATCGTATTTACAATAACAATAGTTTTTTCATTTTTTAAAACCGGCCACGTAGCCTACCTCGCTATGGAGAGCGCTTACAGCGCGGAATAAAGATAGGGCGGTCATTCTGAGCGAAGTGAAGAGTCTCTTCAACCGATTGATTCGCTTTCCGTACGAGATTCTTCGCAAGCTCAGGATGACGGCATGGGCGTCCTTTTCTGGTGCCAGGAGCCCTTTCCGAAACAGAAAGTAGTTAAAATGCTCTGAACCGAGATTACCCATATGGACCCGTCGGCGACCGGAGCCAATGAGATTGA
>JAPYPO010000537.1 GCA_029937645.1 Candidatus Hydrogenedentota bacterium | reverse complement strand
GTGCCAGCAAGCAACAGCATTCGCTGGTTAGCTCCATACCGAATCCCGAGCGCATCGACGCCTGGCGAACGCTTCTTAGTGTCCGGCAGATCGAGATCTTTGAATACTACGCTGGGGACATGTTGGAAATGATGGGATATGACACGCCACACAAAACCGCAGCGATTCCGCCCTCTTCGTATGAGACGTTGCGAATGAACGTGGCCGATCTAATTAAACCCTATTTCAATATGTTGCTCCATCTCCGAAGGCAAGGAGAAACACCGGGCTCTACCCTTTCGAGAAGATTCAATGCGGGCAACCTCAGGCGTGTGAAAAAGCGGAAGAGCGATGAGCGTCGATAAACTACGGCATGTATTCAAGGTGATTGTCCGGCCCCTCTATTGGATGTGCTATTGGGCGTTTCATGGCATCACAAGCCCTCTCCGGGTCAAACCCGATTACCTCATCATTGGTACGCAGAAGGCGGGGACGACCTCTCTGTTCAAGTACCTGACCAACCACCCCAACGTCGCTATGGTAAACCCGAAGGAGATTCATTACTACACGATTAACTTCTCAAAGGGCGAATTCTGGTATCGCATGCATTTCCCTACGGTTGCGTATCGTTGGATCTACAAACAGCTTAAAGGTCAGCACTTACTCTGCGGCGAGAGCACTCCGTATTACCTGTTTCATCCCCATGTGCCGAAACGGGCGGCAAGAGATATTCCGAATGCCAAAATAATCCTCCTTTTGCGCAATCCGGTGGATCGTGCTTATTCACATTACAAGCACACGGTACGCTATCATCCTGAGCGCGAGACGTTGTCTTTCCCCGATGCCATCGAGCAGGAGGACGAGCGAACAGAGGCCTACGTGGAGCATCTACGGACCGATGAGACGGATCCGGGCGACCTGCTCGGCCATATAAATTACAAAGCGCGCGGGCATTACGCGGAGCAGATCGCACGCTGGTTGGAGTATTTCGACCGATCGCAAATGCTGATTCTCTCCAGTGAGCAATTCTTGCAAAACACCCACGGCGAGTATTTACGGGTACTTAACTTTCTCGGCCTTCCTGAACGGGTGCCTGACAATCTCCCGAAATACCATGAAGGCGGATATGCGGATTCGATGGACGCAAAAACTCGTGCGCATCTAACGGAGTATTTCAAGCCCTATAATCAAGAGCTATACGCAATGCTCGGAATTGATTTTGGTTGGGAATCGTAGATCGAAATGCCAGCAGAATGACCACGAATAAGACGGAAAGACCCACGTCGAAAACACCAAAGCACGCAAGACGCCCTCACGATAGAAGTCGCCTTGCGGGACGCCTGATCATGCTGGCCTTGCTGAGCTCGCAGTTGAACTACCTTCTGATGAGTCTGCTTTTCGCTGGCGAGAAACTCCGCTTTGTATCGACCGGCTTTTCCCCTGAGTTTTTTGTGGGAGGCATCTTTCTCGTCGTATCGTTTCTTTTGTATATCCAGGAGGGCTGTCCCGGCTTGCCCCGCCGCGCACCGATTACCCCCCTTGCTATGTTGACGCTTACATGTCTTTCCATACTGTGTAGTTTCGTTTATCACGAAAACGACCCCCGTCTGATTATCACGATTGCAACGTATATTTTGTACTTTCTGGCCGCAAGATTCTTGGCGTCGTTTTACATGGCTCAGCTTGCGGCGGCCCTGAGAAATCTGTGGTTTATTCCCCTCTTGTTTTTAGGCATGCTTGTCCACTTCTATTTTGCCGACCGAATTCATTTCATTTACCCGCTGGCAACCGGTCTCCCGCAACCGCAAATCACCGGTGGAATCAGGTCAACGGAGGTTGCCCTATTCGCCGGCTTACAGTTCATATACCTGGCGTACTGCCTGAATGTAAATCGCAATCGTATGAAAAAGATCATGATATTCGGCCTGATGACGGCCATGGGTCTATTGCTGATTGTCCTGCAATCCTTCGGGGCGGTAAGCGGTTTGGCTTTAATCGGCGCGGGCTACCTTCTATTTATAGGGCGGCTGCGAGGGTTGGCTATCGTATTGGTCCTGGCAATTGCGCTCGGCACATTTGGGCTATTGTTCATCGAGCAATCACAATTCGATCCTGTATTCGGCGCGATACAGCAAAAGCTCTCCGAGCTTGATAGCGGCGACGGCAAGCGCGGCATGAGCAATGTCGTGCTGGTATCGCTGGCGTTGGAGCATCCTGCATTTGGCATCGGATGGGGAATGTTTGTAGGGGACGGTCATAATTATAACTATCTCGGAAAACCAATTTATCCTCACAACAACATATTGGGAATGGCCGCAGAGAATGGCCTTGTCGCCGCTGGATGTTACGTGCTGTTTATCCTTTCTGTCTTATGGATAGGATTGCGCGGCCTTTTAAGAAAACGTTCTTTTTCTGATCCTGATACCGCTCGTCGCGTTAAGATATTTCTGTTCATGGCATTGGCGTGCTTTGCCTTCATGCAGTGGCGGGGCCTATTTCAAGACACATGGCGATTCAAAGAAGTGTATTTGTGGGCCGGCGTGATTGCTGGGGCGGCAAGCCTGAAAGGCAATATTGGAAAGCCGTTGCAACAAGAAGAAGACGTGAGTGAAAGGGGATTGCAGTGAACACGATGCTCAGGTACACTCTGCTCTGGGTGCGGGAAGTACGCGCAAAATTCGCTACTTGACCCGGATTCAGAACCTGTAACGTTGAGGGCATTCTTGCGAAAGAGTTTAGAACCAAGAGCATGGTGGTCAATGTACTGGACCATCATCCCAACGCTGCGCTCCACGAAATTTATGCCGAAAGACTTCTCGATACGATAACAGAAGCTTCGGAACAGTCCTCTGGAATTCCCAGCCAGCCCAAGGGGTCAACGTATCGCACCGATGGGTGAGCGTTATATATTTAGCCCGGATTTCCCATTTGGAAGAGTCATCTTGAGATCCGCCGGCATC
>JAPYPO010000536.1:469-2940 GCA_029937645.1 Candidatus Hydrogenedentota bacterium | reverse complement strand
TAATAATACTGGCCGCCATGCCCGTCGCGAAAATCCATTCGTGTCGCTGGAAGAATGCGACACACTGGAGGACCGCAGCGACAATGCTCAGCTGCCAGAAGATAGTGGGAATAACGCTTTCGCGTTTGCGCTCTGTGGCGACCCACTGGATGAGAAAGCGTATGGCAAAGAGGGCCTGTCCGGCAACACCCACGCGGAGCCACAGCCAGTTTTGGGCGGCAGCCTCAGAGGAAAGGTATTGTGTAACCTGATATTCGCGGTACCACGTCCACCCCGCGAAGCCAAGCGCGGTGAAGGCGATCAATGCGACAGCCCCATGAACAATGGCATGAAGGCGCTTGGTAAGCCGTCCATCGTTCCGCCAGATGTGGATGAGGTTTCGCGAGTAGATGACGATATTAATGTTCTGCCCGAGGGCGCCGAGAGGCGATTGCGAGCAAACGGCGAAGGCCAAGAGCATGACGGAGCCGCAACTGCTCATGTACCAGAAGGCAATCGGAACGACGCTGCGCTTTTTCAGCTCCGACGCAATCCACTGGACGTAGAAGCGCCCATAAAAGATGAGCGCGCCGATCACGCCTACGGCGGTCCAGAACGGACCGATGGGAGACGAACCTACCGCGTCGGACACGCTTAGTGTCCCTTACCTAATGCAAGCGCGGCGAGCTCTTCGGCGTTGTCGGAATCGGGTTCATCTACGGGCGGTGCCACTTCGAGAACGACGCTCGACGCGTAACGTTTGCGAAGCCAAGCAACCCCAATGAGGTCGTAGAGGCCGCGCCAGAGCCGGTTGTGAATGCCGTACTTGGACGTGCCGTGTTGGCGCGCGTGGTGTTGGACGGGGCATTCGACGATGCTCAGCCCGGCAGCCCGGACCATGACTGCGAAAAATCGGTGTTGTCCGTTGAAGGAAACGAAGTGTTCGATACAGGCGCGGCGAAAGCCTTTCGCGCCACAGCCCGCGTCGGAGATTCCATCGCGAAGGATTCGGTTGCGCACGCGGTTCGCGACGCCGCTTGAGAAGGTTCGGAGCCAGACGTCTTGCCGATGTTGCCGCACCCCGCAGACGCAATCGAATTCCTGGAGCAACTCAAGAAATCGAGGGAAATCCGCAGGGTCGTTCTGCAAGTCGCCGTCAAGGGTCAAAATGTATTCGCCTTCGGAACGACGCATGCCCGCGACCAGCGCGGCGGACTGACCGCTGTTTTGGCGAAAATGAAGCGCCTTCACGCGAGGGTTGGCCGACGCTATCCTGTCCAGTTCCGCGCCCGTGCCATCGGTGCTGCCGTCGTTCACAAATATGTACTCGCAGGTGTAGCCTTCAAGCGAATCGAAAACGGCGTCGAGCCGTTCGGCGAGTAGCGTGGGATTGTGCTTTTCGTTGTAGAACGGCACAACGACGGAAACGAGGGGTGGCATGTGTGACTTCTCCAAAGTATTAAGCCCTATTATACAGGGCCGGGGGCTTGAGGTGGGAATGCGTACAACGGGCGAACGATTCGACCTACGACCGGAGCAATCCGGCTACTTTGCCTGCGCCACGCCGTCGTGAAGATGAACCCAGCGGTGGGTCCGGGCGGCGAGATCGAGGTCGTGCGTGACGATGACGAGGGTCCTGCCTTGCGCTTCGCCAAGCTCGAAGAGCACTTCGACGATTTCCTTGCCAGTATCCTCGTCGAGGTTGCCGGTCGGCTCATCACAGAGGATGATGCTCGGTTCGTTGAAGAGGGCCCGCGCGATGGCGACGCGCTGTTGTTCGCCGCCGCTGAGTTGTCCCGGTTTATGTGTGGTTCTGTCGGACAAGCCCACGGACTCCAGGAGCTCGAGGGCGCGATCCCGGCATGCGCGTTTGGAGGCGCCTTGGCTGAGGGCGGGCATCATGACGTTTTCCAAGGCCGTAAACTCGGCGAGCAGGTGATAGAACTGAAAGACAAACCCGATTTCCTGGTTCCGGATAGTATTGACGGCGGCGCGGCCCATGGATGACAAGGGCTCGCCCCGGAAAAGCAGTTCGCCGCCGGTTGGTTTGTCGAGCGTGCCCATAATCTGAAGGAGCGTCGTTTTCCCGGCGCCCGATGCGCCGCTGATGGCGATGATCTCCTTTTCCTCGACGGCGAGGTCGATGCCGCGCAAGACGCACAGTTCGCGGCTGCCGTCGTGGAAAGTTTTTTCGAGGCCGCGACATTCGAGAACCTTACTCATAGCGAAGGGCATCCACGGGGTCAAGGCGGGAGGCGCTCCACGCCGGGTATAGGGTCGAAAGAAAACTGAGGATGACGGCGGACAGGGTGATCCATGCGATGTCCAAGGGGACCACATCCATCGGGATTCGGTCGAAGTAGTAAATTTGGCTATTGAAGACATCGACGCCGAAGAGCGAGCCGATGAATTCGGCTACGGGATTGATGTTGTAGGCCAGGAGCGAGCCGGCCACCACGCCGACGAGCAGCGCGAACGACGCGACGCTGAAC
>JAPYPO010000536.1:0-459 GCA_029937645.1 Candidatus Hydrogenedentota bacterium | reverse complement strand
ATGATGAGGCCCTCAATCATGAAGAGGCGAAGGATGGTTCCGCCGCTGGTGCCGATGGTGCGCAAGATGCCGATGTCGCGCTGCTTTTCCATGACCATCATGATGAGAGTGCTGGTAATGTTGAACGCAGCGACGAGTACGATAAAAACCAGAATGATAAACATGGCAATCTTTTCCTGGCGCAGGGCTTCAAAAAACGCCAGTTGGTTTTCGTACCATGTGATCACCGAAACGCCTAATTCTCGTTGGATGTCTTCCTTGAATTCGCTCGCGGCAAAGGGGTCTTCGATTTTGCAATGGATGCCCTGGACGCCGTCCAAGCCCGATAGAACCTTCGCCGTTTCGAGGTTGACCCAGCCGTAGAGCGTATCGAATTCGGACATGCGCGCCTCGGAGATGCCACTGACGGTGAGGAGGGTTTGATTGTAGTGTTTCATACCCATCGGTCCCATCTTGGGC
>JAPYPO010000535.1 GCA_029937645.1 Candidatus Hydrogenedentota bacterium | reverse complement strand
AATCGATGCCGGCGGATCTCAAGATGACTCTTCCAAATGGGAAATCCGGGATTAAACTCGACTCAGCTCGCATTCTCATAGCATCATCCGTCCTAAAGTCTACACGAATCGACGCGAATTGACAGGCTTGGGCTCCCGTGCTGTGCGGCGTAGGCATTTTTGCTAACCACACGGGGCGCTACGGAACGACGGGCTGCAAGAGAAACGCGTTCCGTTTGCCTTCTCCGGCGATTTCGGAGGAGGCGTTGATGGACCAGGCCCGGCGCAGCGTCCAGCCGGATTCGGCGGGGAGGAATTCGTTGAGGTTAATCAGAGTTTTCACGGTGTTCCTGTTAGCCCAAAGGAATGCGCGGAGGCCTCCGGAGGCCATCGTCGATTCGCCAACGACCTCGCCGGTGGGGGAGATACCGTTGGCCCGGCTTGAATTGCCACCGAGCGTGCCGAGGTCGACCATGCCGCTAGACGAGTCCCAGAAGAAGGCGTGCGTTTCCCCTCCGCTGCTCGTCGCTTCTCCCGCGGCTTGGTCGCTGTCGTTGACGGCGCGGGCCTCGCTGTAGTTTCCGCCGGTGAGCACGCCCATGTTGGTGAGGCCGGAAGAGGAATCCCAGATAAACGCGCGTCCGACCCCCGAGGAGATATCGCTTCCTCCGACGACCCTGGGCGGCGATGCGTTGTTGATGCCCAGGGCGATGTTCGGCTGGCCTGCCACCAGCGGAGGCACGGCCGTGCGGCCATTCGAGGAATCCCAGATGAATGCGGAACGAATGGAGCCCGCATTGAGGTTGAAGCCCGCGATTACGCTGTTGTTGTTGATGGACTGGCCGAATGAAGACGTGCCCGTGAGTGCGCCGAGATCGTGCAGGCCGTTCGTCGAATCCCAGAGGAAGGCATGTGTCACCAGGCTCGCGAATTGGATATAGCCGGTTACGATGCTGGACTCGTTCACGTCGAAAGCGAAACTTTCGTTTGCGCCGCCGACGCCGAGATCGGTGATGCCCGTGGACGAGTCCCATAGGAAGGCGTGGCTGATTCCTGATGCGACGAAGACGGTCGAGTGGCCGACGACCTGCCCCGCCTCGTTACCGCCGAGGGCGACGGCTTCGCTGCCGCCGAGGGTGCCGAGATCGAGTATCGTCCACGCGGCCCCGGCGACGAAGTGCGAGAAATGGGAGGTGTCGAATCCGATGAAATCTTCTCCCTGGGCGGAGATGTTTGATATGCCTTCGCTCGACCACTGTCCAGTGGCCTCATCGTGAAACGACGCGACGAAGTCTTGTTCGGGCGCGAACGCGCTTCCATGAGGAATGGCGACCGTGACGAGATTACTAAACACGAATCCCGCCGGTCCAAGTTCCACTTGAGCAAGCGGCACGGACATTCTGCCGAAGGGTGACGGAAGCGGATCCTCGATGCCGCTTAGGGTAACCACGATTGGCGCGGAGGTTGCGTCAGCGGGTACGGCAACGGACGCGCCGTCCAGCGCGTTCTCCGGGGCGTTTACAGCGAGGAGGCTCGGCGTGCCGGGGATATGTGTCGTCGCGGCTAGGACGGGTAAACGCGTAACAGTCAGCGGTACGGAAGACTGGCTCGAGGCCCTGTTGCCGGAAAGATTCGTGACGGTTAGCACCGAGGTGTATGCGCCGGGCAGCGTACCCATTGCGTAGACATGCGCAGGGCTCTGCTCCGTACTGGTTTCGCCATCGCCAAAATCCCAGGAGAACGCAACAGCGCCGCCAAAGGGATCGCTGCCTACCCCGGTGAATTGAACGGCGAAGGGCGCAGGACCCGCGATGATATCGAGCGCGGCTGACGCGGTTGGGAGGCCGTCGCCTACTTCGACGGTGAGAGGCGTTTCGCTGGACATCCCCGAGTTGTCCGTGACGCGGAGCGTTGCCGTGAACCGGCCCTCCTGCGTATATTCGTACACAGCCACTTCGCCAGCGGCATCGGCCTGGAAGCCGTCGCGGGCATCCGCGTCCCACTCAAAAGCGGCGATGCCCCATTCGTCCGCCGAGCCCGATGCATCGAACGTTACCGTGAGTGGTGCGGGGCCATCGGGAGGCGATACGGTGGCCATGGCAACGGGCGCAAATAGATCCTGTACGCCCGTGGGCCCGCCGTCCGCGCCCTGATCGTTCCTTGAACCATCGCGGTCGAGAAATTCTTCGGCAGGATCGCCGAAATCGACAGCGGTCGAGCCCATGGCGAGATGAAAGTTGCCTGCGCCCGGATCGACCAGCAAGGGGTCGCCCGCGATATCAGTCAGAAACGGGTCCGGACCGGAGAGGTTCACGGAATTGTTGTTGTAGTTGTTGAAGCCGCCCGAGAGATTAGCCTCCGCAGCCATGACTACGCCGGTGCCGTTGTTGGCGATTATACAGTTGCGAAGGTCGGCGATTTGCGTGCCTGAATCGCCGAGTATGCCGATTTGGTTTGCGTATACGGTGTTGTTGATTAATACAGGATTCGCGCCGGTTTTCACATGCAGTCCCGTATCGCTCCCATGAATCACGCAGTTTACAACACGGGCAGCAGCCCCGCCTTCGATCGAAATTGCTACGCCGCCGGAGTTCGCCACCGCGAAGCCTCGCAGCGCGCAGATATCCGATAGCATCACCACTGGGCCCTCGGGATCGATGGGGGACAGCAGCGTGTGAAACGCTCCCTCCACACCCACGAGCGATACGTTTCCGACTAATACAATCCGCTCTACGTATTCTCCAGGCCGTACAAAGATAACATCCGAGCGCGACGGCATGACCATCGCCAACGCCTCGTTTATTGTGTTGAATGGGTTGGATATCGAGCCATCTTCATTCCCGGACGTATTCGCGGCGTCCACATAAAACATCATGGCAGCTTCGCCCTCGCCCTCACCTTCACCCTCGCCTTCGCCTTCGCCTTCACCTTCACCTTCACCTTCACCTTCACCTTCACCTT
>JAPYPO010000038.1 GCA_029937645.1 Candidatus Hydrogenedentota bacterium | reverse complement strand
TGGCCTCATAGAGCAAGTATAACATCGTAGCTATATAAAGTTAAAATGCTCTAGGCGGGCGGGTCGGGTTCGGGCGCTTCCCTCGGAAGGAAATAGAAGAGGCACACGATGGCGAACGTGGCGAGGCCCAAACTCAACCAAGAAGGAAGGCCGAAACCGGCTGGAACGTAGCCGCAACACAAAGCCAACGCGGCGACTACCAAACTATAGGGCAGCTGCGTCCTCACATGATGCAGGTGATCACAGTCGCATGCGATGGCGCTCATGATCGTCGTGTCGGAGATGGGCGAGCAGTGATCACCAAAAATAGAGCCATCGAGAATCGCGGCCAGCGTGATGATCGTGACCAGGCCATAGCTATCCCCTTCCAAAGCATAGGCGATGGGTACCATCGTGGGTATCAAGATGGCCATCGTCCCAAAACTCGTGCCGGTGCTAAAGGCGGTGAGTCCCGCAATCACAAACGTCATGGCAGGCCAAAACGTGGGCGGCACCGAATCGCCAACCGCAGCGACGAGAAAGGAGCCCGTCCCTAAACTATCGCAGGCCGCTTTGATCGACCAGGCGAGAACGAGAATGGTGATCGGGATCAGACTGCTCCGCGCACCGGTAAAAACCGCAGGCAGGATTGCATAGGTCGAAGACTTCGCGAGGATGCGCGCACACACGAGAGCCAGGGCCAATGCGAAACCCGCAGCCCACGCGAGAATCAGAATATTATTCGCCGAGCCGCTGATGACTTCACGCCAGGCCGTAAAACTCCACACGGCCCACGGGTTCTCCAGTCGAAGGGCCCCCTCGTAATCGTCAAACCAACGCGAGAGCAACCCTACCCCATCCAGCCAAATTCCGATAAGGAGGAATCCGAAAAGTCCTGCGATAGGAATGACCACCGTGAACCCGTTGGTGCGGGCCCCCGCGTCGGGCTCTACATCGTCGGCGCCGACTGCGGTCATCGGCGTGGCATCCTCTGCCGACAGCGCCCCCGTGTCGTAACTGCGCCTTTCCGCTGCGCGCATGGGGCCGAAATCCTTTCTTGAAAAGATGTTGATTCCGACAAAAATCAGCATCAATACGCAATAAAATCGAAACGGGAGCGCGTCGAACAACATGCCGTACCCGTTCGAATCGATGCCCAGGCTATCTGCCGCTCCGTCGAACAGCCCCACTTCATAGCCTACCCAGGTGCTGATCACCGCTAAGCCCGCGACGGGCGCGCTGGTCGCGTCTACGAGAAAGGTCAGTTTCTCTCGGCTAACCCGGTAGCGATCCGTCACGGCCCGCATCGAGGTCCCGACGATCATGGTGTTGGCGTAATCGTCGATGAAAATGGCCAGCCCCATCAGGTAAGTAACGAACTGGGCTGAGCGGGGCCCTTTCGCAAACCGGCACAGCCACTGCACAACCCCATGAAGTCCGCCCGCCGTGATGGTTACCGATATCATCGTGAGCACCAGCACGACGAATGCAAGAATCTGAAGGTTTACGGGATCCGTCGCCGAGTTCCAGACGAACACGCTCGCCGTGCCGAGGCCGTCAACCCACGCTCTGGGCGAAAGCGGCGCTCCCGGCACCGAGTTCAACAGACCGCCTGCCACCACCGCCGCAGCGAGGCTCAGCATAATTCGGCCCGTTATCACCGCAAGCGTCACGGCGAGCAGGGGCGCTATCACGCTATACCAGGGACCCGGACCATCCGGAAGATCGACCTGTGGAGCGGCGAAGTACGCGGCGATGCAGAGCGCCGCGGAAACGGAAGAGACAACGCCGCACTTCACATACTTGTGGTTCATCGCAACCCCTTCCACCGTCGGCGGTCCCGGGCAAGTGTACGAGAAATCCTACCCCGGAGATACTGTGCGGGTTGTAGCCCCTTCGGAGCAAGATCTTGCCTACACGGTAGACAGAAAAGGTTGCTCCATATCGGGGCTACCTCCATGGTATAATGAATGAGAAGAGTCTGAAGGGACCCGAATGGCCGAAGAATATCAGATTATTTGCTACCACTGCGGTGAGCAGCTGAAAGGCGATCCCCCAAAGGAATTTGCCACGTGGAACGAGGATCGGGCCAAGCAATCCGGGGTGTGGGTCTTCGCCCATCCTGATTGCCATGAACGATCGCTTTCGGCTATTCCCCTCGATTCAGCAGTCTAACGCCCGAATCCTCTCCTCGGCGCTGCTGTACTTTTGCCACGGGCTGCAGGAATTTCTTAAGATGCTCTAGGCACGCAGCGTTGACACGAGTTTCTTGGCCACATGAACGGCATGATGCGGATGCCGCAAGGCGCGCATCGCCATTTCGGGCAGGGTGTAATTGCGCAGGGCGGCGCGCGCGGCCAAGCGTTCGAAAAGCTGGATTTGTTCCTTGGCGGGCATGGCCTCGTTGCAATTCACCGTATCGGGATTCCCGCAGGTAAATTTATCCCACGAGATGCCCGCATCCGCCACTTTATCTTTCACCTGTTCGTAGAGCGCGGTGCCGGGCATGGGCGTCACATAGTGGATCGAGGCGAAATCGATTCGCGCGTCCTTGATGAAGCGCTCTGTCAGAAGGACATCCTCGCGCGTTTCGCCGGGCGTGCCAATAATAAAGCAACCGCGCGTGCGCAAGCCTGCTTCGTGAACCATGCGCGCCGCCGCCATGTTGAGCTCGACCGTCGAACTTTTGTTGATGGTGTCGAGCACGCGCTGGCTGCCGCTTTCGAAACCGATGGTCACCTGGATGCAGCCGGCCCTTTTCATCAAGGCGAGCGTGTCGGGGCGCACGGTCTTTGCGTGCATCTGACATTCCCATTTCAGATGGTGGAGGCCGTTGTCGATGATGGCCTCGCAGATTTCGCGAAAGCGTTTCGCATCCGTGGCCATCAGTTCGTCGTAGAAGGCCACGCTTTCGATGTGATGGCGTTCCGAGAGATAGGCCAATTCTTCGACCACGCGTTCCGGCGTATGAAAACGCAGCGGCGCTTCGCGCTCCGAGTTGATGCAGAAGTTGCAGCGGAATGGACAGCCGCGGCTCGTAATGATCCCCAAGGTACGGTAGCTGAACCCTGCGATTTCCTCGCCGGCCGCCGCGTAAGTGTCCAAGTCAAGCTGCCATCGGCTGGGAATGGGAATCGCGTCAAGATCGTCCGGTATAACGGGGTCGATAATGCCCATCACATTTCCGCTATCAAGGAGCTTGGGGAAGGCCCACTCGGCCTCGCCCCGAATCACGCAATCCGCATGTTCGATGGCCTCCTCTGGCAAAGCCGTCGGATGCGCACCGCCCATGACGATGGTGAGGCCGCGTTCCTTTTTTATCCGATCCGCCAGTTGGTAGGCGCGTGGCGCGTACATGGTCATGAAGGAGAGGCCCACGATATCGGGCTTGAACTCATCCAGCGCGGGATCGACCTCCTGGCCCGCGATTTCATCCACAATGCGCGTGGTGTGCCCGTCCGCTTCGAGCGTTGCCGCCAGGTAGGCTAAGCCCAAGTTTTCCTTCTTCAGGCTGCCGGGGACGGATGGATTTATGAGGGCGATTTTCATGAGGGCTCGGCCATCACAGCAGTTGCGGTTCTAAGTTTGAAGGTGTCGCCCATCGAGAGTAGCGGGTGATCTTTCTTTGGAGGTACGACGAAATTCACCGTGCGCCTCCTTCCCCGGCCGGGACCTGCGTTCGGGATCGAAACGCGCCGGTGGAGAGAACCTTCCATAAACGCCCTGCGCTGTAGCCTGCTAACCGCACGACGCCACCGAGCCCTTCCCTTCGGAATGCGTTCCCAAAATGATGGAGCACCGTTGCCGGGCGATGAGTCAGCATGTGCCACTGCCAGTGGCGCCAGGCGAGTTGGTACATTTCCAGGATGTCGTCCGCGCTGTAGCCGGGGTACGACACGACCGCCTCTCCCGACGGATCAAAATCTTTCCAGCTATCCTTTGTCAGCCAGCCTTCCAGTTTCGCGCGCTCGTAGAAATCCGTGCCTGGGTAGGGCGTGGCGATGGCGAATTGGACCGTGTGTGTGTTGAGATGGATGGCGTACTCGATGGAGCGCAACGCCTTCTCCCGATTTTCGCCGGGAAGGCCGATTAGGAAATTCGCGTGGGTCTGAATGCCGAGCGCGCGGCAATCGCGCACGGTGCGGCTCACGTCTTCGAGAGACATATCCTTCGGCACCGCCTTCAGCACATCGGGATCCCCGCTCTCGACGCCGAACTTTAGCGCGCGGCACCCGGCGGAGGCCATGGCCTCCAGAGCCTCGCGATCCACCGTGGCGTTGCCCATGCAACTGAAAGGCAAGCCGAAATTCCGGCTCTCATACTCCGCGCAAAACGCGATGAGGTGCTTTCGGTTAATCGTGATCGTGTCGTCGTCAAAATAAATCTCGTCGGGCGCATATTTTTCGATCAACACCGCGATTTCATCGCAAATCGCCTTCGGGTCGCGTCGCCGGTAGTTGCGTTTTCCCTGGTGCGGCGCGATGGTGCAAAACGAGCAACGCAATGGACAGCCGCGCGACGTGAGCAGCGTGACCGTCCGGCCTTTGCAGAAGGGGTCGTTGTATTTTTCCATCGGCATGAGATCCCACGCGGGATAGGGAATGGCGTCGAGCGCCTCGACCCGCGGTGCGTACTCCGGATCGGGTTGATCGCGCGTGGCGAGCCAGGGCGCGGGTTCGAGCGTGACCGCTTCGGAAATCACCTGATCGTATTCGCCTTTGACTACTGCGGCAAAACCAGCCTCGATATGATCGGCGTAGGTTGCGGTCGCGTGAGCGCCCCCGGCGATGGTGGGTTTTCCCAGGAGATCCATGACCGAAATGTCTTCGTAGAAGCTCGGGGCGCTGGTCTCCATGAAAACGATGTCGGGAGCAAATTCGTCTGACAGTGCCTTGAGCGTTACATCGGAAGTCGCCGTGGCGATGCAGTCCACGAACAGGACCTCGTGCCCATCCTCGCGCAATCGCGAGGCGGCATATCCGAGTGAGAAAGGAAATGGATGGTAATCAATCCCGACCGATTCGGACTTTCGCCCGTGAGGCCATCGTGATCCCGCCCGGCAATAGGGCCCCGGCGGATTTAGGAGAAGTATTTTCATAGGGTTAGACGCGTACGGAGTTTGCGACAACCTTCACAGTATAAAAGATCGCTCCCGGGATCCGTTCCCGAAAAGGCTCGTCTTAGATAAACTCAAACTGCGCGTCGTTGTCCACAATCAGCTCATCCATAATGTTATTGTACTTCACGAACCGACAGTCCAAATTGTTGCATTCTTTCGGCTCGATCCCGCCGATTTTGTCCCAGTGCTCCTCGCTGTACCACATGTCGTGGAGGGAGCTTTCAAAGCAATTGCCGATGGTGTGTTTATCTTTTCGGTGCCGGTAGTAGCAACAGAGAAAGACGTCGCCGATCGCGTCCACGACCAATTGAAGGGGCGTCAGCCAGCATTGGTGGACGGCGTCGATTTTTTCCGTGCCGCCGATGACCACGACCCGGCCAGCGTACTCTCGTTGGCAGTGGCGGATGACCTCGTCCACTTCCAGGCCTTGCTCCGGCGTCAGTTCCGTCTCGACGAGGCGGGCGGCCTTAAACTGGATGGAGTCCGCGCCGAGTTCAATCGCCAATTGTACGCAGGCCTCCGTCTCGTGAACATTCTCCTGATCGAGAACCACCTTCACGCTGATGCGGCATTTTGTTCCGCGTTCGTTTCGGAGGGCGACCATATTCTTGAAATTGCGGCAGACGGCGTCGAAGCGGGCTTCTGGTGATCGGGGTCGTTTGACCTTGTGGACCGTTTCTTCGGTTGCGCCATCGAAGCCGATCCGCACATAGCTGGCGTGATCCACGAGCAGTTCGGCCAGTTCGCCGTAGAGTTTCGTCCCATTGGTAAGAATACCGACAGAAATGTTTCGCCGGGCCAACTCGCGAATTGCTTCGGGGAGGTGCGGATGAAGTGTGGGTTCGCCTCCGCCGCAAAACTCGACGCCACGCACTCCGAGGTCGCCAAGATCGCCCATGAGTTTCGCGAAATCTTCCGTTTTCATGATGCTGTGATGTTCGCTGTTCTCCGCCCGGTATTCGCACCACGTGCAATCCTGATTGCAGATGTAGGTGGGGTACACGATGGCTGTACGCGGCGAGGGCATTTCCCGATTGCGAATTTTCACAGCAGCGGGATAATGGGTCAAGATTCGATTCTGCAGAAAATCGAATACGTCTGTTTGTTCCTTTGCCATCTCGTTCACCCGGTCGATCAGTTGTTGCCCGTAAATCCTGTAAACGGTTTCCGGCCTTGTGCCGAGAAGTAGCCGATGAAACTCTTGAGGCCGTGGTATTTCGCCTTCACATCGGCCCAGCCTCGAATGTTAACCGCCATCCGCGCCATCTGCGCCGGACGCAAGTAAAATTTGCGCAGCCCCTCGTCAATGAGTTGGTTGATTTCGTCCTTACTCAAGTCCGGCAATTCCACCACCGTCCTCTGCTCGAACTCTTCGTCCACCCATTGCCGCCAGTCTTCTGGGATAAGGTGGCCGCCGCCCTTCGCCCAATCGTAATAGGTCGTTCCAGGATAGGCCACCACTCCGGTGAATTGTGCCGTGTCTATCTTTAATTCCTGGGACATCTTGATGGTCTTTTGCGCGGTCTTCCACGTTTCGCCCGGGCCTCCAAACATAAAGCAACCGTGGATGCGGACCTTCGCCTTGTGGGCGTTTTCCGCGAAGGTGTACATCTGATCAATTGTGGTGCCCTTCTTGACGTTGTTCAGCACCTGCTGATCGCCAAACTCGAAACCGACGCACAGCATCCGGCAGCCGGATCGCTTCATTAGTTTCAACGTCTCGACATCGTTCAAATCGACCCGTGCGTTCGCGCTCCACGACAGCGGCAGATCGCGTCGGATGATCTCCTCGCACAATTCGATGAGACGGTCGCGCGCCACGCGCATCGTCAGCGTGTCGTCCTCAAACATGATCTCTTTGAGATTGGGAAAGAGTTTAAGATTGCGCTCCATCTCGTCGACGACATTTTCGACGCTGCGCGTGCGATACACATGGCCGTTCATGACCTGCGGAATCTGACAGTAGCTGCACCGGTACCGGCAGCCGCGTCCGGTGATGGACGTAAGAAATGGGAACAGTTTCGCGCCGTCATGGTAGTCGTTGATATCCAGGTGCTGCCACGCGGGGAAAGGCATCGAGTCGAGATCTTCGATATACGCGCGTTCCGGCGTGCGTTTTACTTCGCCGTTATCCCAATAGGCGAGGCCCGCGCAATCCTTCAACGCCGTGCCGTCCGCCAAATCGCGTAGCGTGTAATCAAACTCTCCGATGGCGCAGGCATCGACCGCGCCGTTCGCATCCTTCAAGGCATGGTCCGGCGCCGCCGAAGTGTGCGAACCCACAAACACGCTGAGCGCCCCGGTCGCCTCCTTGAAGATGCGCGCGGATTCGATATCGCCGTAGATGGAAGGGGTGCTCGTCTGGCACACCACCATGTCGGGCTTGAATTTCTTCAGGTCTTCGACGAAGTCCTGGGAGGGCAAATTCTTCGCCTGGAGATCCCGAAACAAAATCTCGTTCCCAGCCTCTTCGATGACGGCTGCGGCATAGGCCAAATAATCGGGATGCCGCTGGACGCGGCCACGCGACCGGGCAAACCAACGCGCTGACTTTGTAAAGTCCTTGCCGAACATAGGATTTAGAATGGCTACCCGCATAACACTCATCCCCAGGGAATCGTTAATCCTGCCACTCGACATCCAAGTAGCAGGCTCGTTCCGGAAACCCTTTTCGTAGTCCCGTCAATAAATCGCCCTTGATGTTAGGGTATAGCAACAGTTCTTCCAATTCATCAGGCCCTACAAAGCGCAGTTCAACCGTCCGGGGGTCGTCTCCCAAAACCGGGTCGCCGCCTTCAATTGTAGCGCAAAAGTACAGATTAACGATGTGCCGAGCGCCATCGGGCGCGATACTGTCGTTCAAATATAGCAAATTGCGGACTTGAATTTCGAGTTTTGCTTCCTCGATTAGTTCCCGTTCGAGTGCTTCCACCAGGGTTTCGCCAAATTCAACACCGCCGCCAGGTAGGAGCCAATACGATTCCGCATTTTTCTCATGCCGGATGAGTAGGAGCTGTCCATCGCGCACGATTACTGCCGCAACTCGAATTCGCGGCTCCGTCACCTTGCCCATACTTTCGTGCCACGCGGCATGCTCATGCCCCCTATAACGACGCGCACGCGAATCAACTTTAGGCTCGTCCTGTACCGATCCAACATTCGGGAGGGGCGTTGTATTCGGGAAATACGCTATTTTTTACGGGGTGAGAGGGTTTCTATGTATGGGTGGCTTGAAACGATTCCAATGTTTTCGATTGAATCTTGTCAGCAATCGGAAAGAATTGTTGAGGCTTCGGAAAGTTGCTATGATGAGAAAAGTAGGGAAGCTGGGGATAGGGTAATCGGACTCGAATGATTCATTGTGTTTGCGCTGGGCACGTTGAAGAAGATACGAGGGCATATAAAGATCCCTACCTTCGAGACAGAACATTTGCGAAGGACATCGCGTACGCCGTTTCGGCCCGTCGTCACCCAGGAATCAGGAAGCAGGTACGCGCATGACAACGCAAGAGAAAAACGGGATTGGATTGCCCCTAGGGATCGTCATAATTTTTGCGGCTCTTTCCCTTCTGTTCGGGTATGGGTACTTACTATTATTTCCGGCGATCGAAGCCTCCAGATCCGACCATTTCGAGAAAAATATTGCCGACGCAATGGCCCGGGGCGATATCAAGAACGCCCTGAAGGTTGCGCGGTGGAGCTCAACTCAATCGCACGACCGAAATCCCATGGCCTATACCTTGTACGCCCGGGCTCTATTGGAGTCCGGCGACGAGGACGAAGCGCTCCGTCAGCTTTCCAAGGCCGTAGGCCTAACAACGGAGCCTCGGCCTTCGGGCAAAAAAACGCGAAGACCCCACTATTTTTCGCCCGCGCGTTTCACGTTGGGTCAGGTAAACCTCGAACAAGGTCGATCGCTGGAGGCCATCGAGAACTTTGAGTTGGCACGGGCGTATCCCGTCGTCGACGACGACTTTGACAGGGTACGCTACCAAGCTTATGCCGCAAACGGATTTTGGGCGCGGGCACTTAGGTTCGGGGAGCCTACCAATCAGGAATTGGACGATCTCGATAGCGATAATTTGGTGCGGATCGCCTATATTTCTGAGGGGGAACGAAACTGGGAACGAGTCACCCGAGTTGCCGAGCGGCTCCTAGAGCGCCAGGCGCTTAGCGTCGCCCACTTCTTCCTGGGCCTCGCCGACCTTGCGCCTGGGCGTTACGAGGCGTCCGTGGCCCACCTTGAACAGGCCGTTTCGGAGGGCCACCCCCGCGCGGGATACTATCTGGGAATGGCGCTGACCAAGATGGACGATCCGGCATCAGCCATCCAGGCCTTTTTGCGTACGGTGCCCGGAGACCTCTACCGACCCTTTGCGTTAGTGAATGCTGTTGCGCTCTTGCCCGAGCTCAGCGATGCCCAGCAAATGGGCCTCGCATGGACACAGCCGGAAATGCTCGCCTTCCTCGACCAAGAGATCGCCGGGATGCGTAAGCTGCCGCAGCCCATCCTGAACGATGACTATCATCCCTTGACGCTCGTCGCGCATAAGGCCTCGAATAGATACCTTTCATCGGGCGGACGCTTTCCTCTACTCAGTCTATGGAACGACGGGAAGTCATCGAGCAGAACAAGGAAACCCCTCGCTTGGTCAAACTCAGACATGGAAGACCCTCATTTTGTTGTCAAGAGATTCAAGACCCTGCTCCAGCTTCAATGGGTCGAGAATTTGGTCAACGGGGAAAGTATCGAGCGGCTCCCCGTTGGCTCCAGCGTCCTACCCGGTTGGATCGACATCAAGCGCGATTGGTTCGACATTTTGACCGGCGGCGCAGGGCATATCAAACAGGAGGCCGCCGGAAACTCCTTCTTAAGCCTAACAGGCCCTGTCTGGATATATAGCATCCCCATTGCTGTCCGGCATCAAACAGGCTATCTGCTCGCGGGCCGTCTTAAGGCTCCCACAAACGAAGCGATTCTAGGGTGGCAGGCTTTAAGCGAGGCCGACGACGTCATGTCTGAAGGCGGTGCGATACAACCGAATAGATCCGGCGCGTGGGTATCGCAAGCGGTCTACATGCGATCGCGGCTTCACTGGGATTTCCTGCGCATTCAACTTGAAGTCGGCCGTGGGGCGGGAAGCGTTGGGTTCGACGATATCCTATTCGTGGAAATGAGCGAGCCCGATCTCGCAACGCTAAGCAACAAGCTGAGCACGTCGGGTTAATCCTGAAGAAATCGCGAAGTCAGGTCCGGCGACGGAACCATGCAGGTATCGCGTTTGCCAAACCACCGATAGCGGTGGGCAGCCACGACGCGATAGGCGGCATTTCGAATGAAGGGCGGAACCACCAGAAAGACCATCGCAAGCGGCCAAGGCCAGGCGAGCCGCCGCGCGATGCGGAGGGCGGCACCGGATTCCACCCAACAACCTTCCTCTTCGATGTAGACGAGGGACCGCAGGCCGTGGCTCTTCAACCCATGGCGCGTTACCAGATCTTGGCCGACGGCGGATTGGAGGGGCGCAAAACGAATGGACGCGCGCTTATCCCGCTTGGCGATGAACCGGACGGCGCCGTTGCAGAGATTGCACACGCCATCAAACAACACAATACTCTCGACACCCTTTGGCACGGGCCATACCCTCCAGATCAGCACCGTGATTATACAGGGCCATGCATCGATGCGCGCATCCTGCCAAGAAACTCCGTTCGAGGCATACCGTCGCCAAGGGCGGCAACGCCGTAACCAAATCATTCGGACCTATATTCTTTATACTAATATAAATATAGGTGTTCTGTTTATTACACACGTTGTCCACAGCACGGGGGTGTCGGGCTGTTAAGGACAGAACCCCTCTTAGGTGCCACCTCCAAACAAGTTGGTTCTTCACGGATTTCCGGGAAAGGTAACACGGGGTGGTCTTGCATTTGAACGCTGTATGCGTTCTATTCCTCGGGCGGAAGCAGGGTGATATCGCGTTATTCGAGGGCGGATGCGGGAGGCCGATGACGAGCCGCGATCAAGGCCATTCATTTCCCAAAGTGATCGAAGCCTCCGCTTCTTGGCGTTTTCCCATCGACGCGAACCTCTTCGTGCTTGTCGGTGAATTCGCCTACGACTGTTAATCCCAGCGCGAATTCTTTGCAAAAGTCATCCAATAGATTGGGAAGGGCTTTTGGATCCAACGCGAAAAGCAGCTCGTAGGCTTCACCTCCGGCCATGGCGAACTCGCTCACGTCCAGCTTGTGAACAGCGCAATAGTCTTCCAAGTCTTTACCGATGGGAAGGCTCGCCCGGTCAATGTCCAAGCCGACGCCGCTTTTCTCGGTGAGGTGTCCGGCGTCTTGGACTAACCCGTCGCTCACGTCGAGCATGGCGTGTACCGCTTCGCATTTTGCCAGCCATTGCCCCTCAGCGATACGTGGCGTCGGCTTATGGTGTGCGTGTAGAAGTTTCGGCGCGGCGTGTCCGTTTTCTTGAGCGTGCAGCCCCGCGGCCGATTTTCCGGGGAGGCCCGTAACGGCGAGCACGTCGCCAGGCTTCGCTCCGCATCGCGTGAGGTAACGGCCATCGACCGCCTCGCCGATGACGATGGAATCGATCGTAATTCCGCCTTGGCAACGGGTGGTGTCTCCGCCGACGAGGACGGCCCCCGCCTTGCCGCACATGGCGAGGTATCCGGTGTAAAAATCTTCCAGATCGTCGGCATTTGTTCCAGCAGGCGCGGCGAGCGATAAGAGCATGAAGCGCGGCGTGCCGCCCATTGCCGCGATGTCGCTTAGGCATCCCGCAGCGGCTTTCCAACCGATGTCTTTGTAGGAGGCCGCGCTCGGGCGGAAGTGGATGTCTTCGAGGAAGAGATCGGTGGAAACGAGCATTGTTTGCCCGTGAAAATCGAGGACCGCGCAGTCGTCGCCTATGCCTTCGATGACCTGTTCGGATGTTGTGACCTGTCGCCGTACGCGGTCGATAAAACCAAATTCGCCCAGGTCACCCAGCCGGGTCATAAATCCGATTCGCCTTCGATGGTGCGCCACGCGGCGGGGAGATAATTGGCTACGTCCCGCGCGCGCATCCCGCGTTGCGTGAGTTCGGCAGCGGCGAGATCCCCCGCGAGTCCGTGGGCGAATACGGCGGCTTGGGCTGCGGCGAAGGCGTCCATTCCTTGCGCGAGTAGTCCGCCGAGCAGTCCGGCCAACACGTCGCCGGTTCCGCCTTTTGCGAGGCCCGCGTTGCCTGTGGTGTTTGCGGCGATGTCGCCGTCGGGCGCGGCGACGACGGTGGCGTGGCCTTTGAGCACGACGATGCAGTTGGACTTTTCGGCAAGCGTACGGGCGGCCGTTTCGCGGTCGGCTTGAACTTCGGCGGTTGACGTGTGGAGCAGGCACGCCATTTCGCCGGGGTGCGGCGTGAGGACCACGGGCGTCTGGCAGTCCCGCAGCAAGGCCGGATTTTCACTCAACGCGTTTAGGCCATCGGCGTCGATGACGAGCGGCGCTGGACACTTCGGCACGAACTCGTGAACGAAGCGTATGGTTTCGGTGTGTTGCGACAGACCGGGCCCCAACACGATGGCGCTCTTGCCCGCCGCGAATTCGAGGGCCACAGAGGTGGCGCCGTGGTATAGGGTTTCCTCGGTGGTGGAGGGCAGCGGCAGGCTCATCGATTCGAGCAGAGCGACGGCCATGATATCGGCCAGGGGCGCGGGAATGCCCAAGGTAACGAGGCCCACGCCGGAACGCCCCGCGCCTTCGCAGGCGAGTTTTGCCGCTCCGGTGAATCCGCGCGATCCGGCGATGATGAAGAGGTGCCCGAAGGTGCCTTTATGGCCGTCAGCCGGACGTGCAGGCAGGAGGCCGCGGATGTGTTCTCGTGTGATGGCGCGTATCAGGATCCGCTCCTCGTCATGGGCCGGGCGGTGGACGGGCTTACGCGAGTTCGACCCGATTCCGTCCGCTCTCCTTGGCTTTGTAAAGGGCCGCGTCTACGCGGTCGAAATAGCTCTCGGGTGTATCATGAAGGGGATCAATCTGTCCCACACCCATGCTTACCGTAATCGCGAGCGAGAGGTCATCGAGGCGAAAGCGTGAACTTTCTACCTTCTCGCGGGCCCGCTCGGCGAGAATCTTCGCGCGCTCAAGTTGGGTCTCCGGAAGAAGTAAGACGAACTCTTCCCCACCGTACCGCGCCAGAAAATCGGTTCCACGCTTTTCTTCTGTCAGCACATCTGCAACGGCGCGCAGGATACGGTCGCCGGCCAAGTGGCCAAATTTGTCGTTGACCCGCTTGAAGTAGTCCACATCGATCACCACGAGGCAGGAATGGGTTCCGTTCCGCTTCGCCAGTTCAAGAGTTTCCACAATGCGGCGGTTGAAGCCGCGCCGGTTCGGGATGTTGGTGAGAAAGTCGACTTCGATATTCGACTGAAGCTTGTCGAGCTCCTCGCGTTGGCCTTCTACGGTGGCATTCGCTTCTTTAAGCTGTTGGGCGTATCGCTGATTCGCCACCATCATCTTATCCACTTCTTCAAGCAACAACTGTTCCATTTCTTCGAAACTGGCGAGAGATTTTGCTTTTTCGACGGAAATCCGGTGTGTGCGCATGGCATCGTCATACTGTGCGCTCTCGTCCAAGAGCGTGCTCACGTTCTCCGCCAATGCGTGAAGGAGGCTATGGATAACAAATTTATTTTTCGTAAGCGAGTCGTTCGCCTCGTCGGATTCTACACCGCTGGATTCGGCTACTTGAGGCTTCTTTTCAGGCGGGGCAGCGTCGTCTTGGGTGTCGGGTTTCGTCCCTGCCTTGGGGACGGATACAAAATAGAGCGCTGCGAGGCCAATGGCAACAACCCCAGCGACTCCAGCGATAGCAAACATCATCGCAAAATCCTTCGTCTTGGACATGGCGCGACCGTCGCCGGTAGCACCGCGCTGTCTCGTATTAACATTAGTCCTAGCTCTTCCGGTAATTTTCCCAACCATCGCGCTCCAGTCGACCCGCTTTCTGGAGTACGGAATCCTCAAGGGACTTCTTGTACGCGACGACCTGCTGGCGGACTTCGGGGTCGCCGACGGCCACAATTTGCGCCGCCAGGATACCCGCGTTCTTCGCGCCGTCAATGGCCACGGTGGCCACGGGTACGCCCGAGGGCATCTGGACCATGGCGAGCAGTGAATCGAGTCCTTGGAGCGATGGCGTCTTGACGGGTACCGCGATGACCGGCAGCGGAGTAAAGGCGGCAATTACGCCGGCAAGATGAGCGGCACCGCCGGCCCCGGCGATTACGACGTTTAGCCCGCGGCCTTCAGCGGCTTGGGCGTATTCGGCCGCTTGTGCCGGGGTGCGGTGCGCGGATATGACCCGCACTTCGTTGCCGACACCCAATTCATCCAATATTATAGCGGCGTCTTTCATGACTCCGAGGTCGGAGTCGCTACCCATTAAAATTCCAACACGAATACTGCTCAACCCATTTCCTCCGTTAGTGATCGCGCGCTTTCGGCGGCTCGTCGATCTGGCCTTGCGCTTGACGCGCCGCGTCATCGCGGCGCACTGCCGGTTAGCCCCACACAAAACATATGATTCCTGGGGCACATTTATCAAGTTTCATTGTGATTAGGAAAACTGGGTTTCCATTACAATAGATATAATCGGTACGTTCGAGCAAGACGAAAGCGACGGCGTTCTCGGGCGGGCGCGAATTGCGCCGGGGCATGTTCGAAACGTAGACTCATTGGCTCCGGCGGTATCGCCTTCATCTCCACGCAGTCGAAGTATCGAAGGGCCCAAAACACTATGTCTCATGAGTCATCCAATTCACCAACCGCTCTGTGCCCCCATTTTGGCGTGTGCGGCGGGTGCGCGTCCCAGGACATCCCGTATCCGGAGCAGTTGGACCGGAAAGCCTCGGTGTTAGAAAAATTGTTCGCGCCGTATTGGGATGGGGGTATCGAGGTGTGCGCGTCGCCGGCCATCTGGAATTACAGAAATAAGGTTGACTTGAACTTCGCCCGGAAGCGCTATGACGAACCGCCGCCGAAGGATTTCGTGAAGGAAACCGTGCTCGGTTTCACGCGCAAAGGAAAATGGTACTGGCCGTTGCAGGTGGATGAATGCCTGATCGGGCCGGACGGTCTCGGCGAATTGTTGGCGGCGGTTCGAGGATGGCAGCAAGCCGCGGGGCTGCGGGCCTTTGATTCGCGGACAAAGGATGGACTCCTGCGCGCCCTGCTGGTGCGCGAAGGGCGGCGGACCGGGCAGAAGATGGTCGCGCTTATGACGACGGACGGTCCGCTCAACACCGATCCCTTCGTCAAGGCGGTGAAGGGGGCGTTCGACGCGACGAGTATCTACCGCGGCGTGTTTCACGGGCTTTCACAAGGCTCGTTTGCGGACGAACTGGAATTGTTGGACGGCAACGCGGCCATCGAGGAAGAACTTCACATTCCGGACGGCGACGAGGAGCGGCGCGCACGGTTCCGGATTTCGCCGATGAGCTTTTTTCAGACGAATACCGTGGGGACGGAAGTGTTGTATGGGCTGATCCGCGAATGGGTAAGGGCCGTGTCGCCGAGTGTACTGTATGACCTCTACGGGGGCGCGGGCGGGATCGCGTTTAGCTGCGCCGATCTTGCGCCGGTGATTCGTTCGGTGGAAAATGTGGAGGCGGCGACCGCAGATGGCCTGGCGAACGCCGAGCTGAACGGCGTTGACAATGTATTTTTCACGACGCAGAAGATGAAGAATTACTTGCTGGATGTCCTTAACTCAGGCGGGATGGAACCAACCTGCGCGGCGGTCGTGGATCCTCCCCGTTCGGGGATGCATCCGAAGGCGGTAAAGCGGCTTTTGGAAGCCCGACCGCCTCACCTCCTCTATGTATCATGCAAACCGACCGTTTTCGTTCGCGAACTGCCCGCGTTTCTGGAGCAATACACCCTGACAGGTATGAAGGCGGTCGACCTGTTCCCGCACACGCCCCATGTGGAAGTGCTGGCCTATATGACGCTGCGGTAGGCTGTCAACGATCTGGCTCGTTCCAGACACTGCGGCATACGCGAATATTTTTTCGGATTCATGGAGGTGCCGAAACTGCTATGATGGGCCGGCATGTGTATGTTGGGTCGACATGTGTATGTTGGGTCGACATGTGGCGCGACTGAAGACGTCGGACACTGGATACAAAACTTATGCACGATCTAAAGGCATCTATTGTTATTCCGGCTCACAACGAGGCCCGGAATATCCTGCAAACGTATACCGACCTTCGGGACGCGTTCGCGGCGCGGAAAATCCCCTATGAAATTATCATCGTCAATGACAACAGCGACGACGACACGGGCGAAGTCATCCGCAGTATCATGGGGGAGGACTCGTGCGTGAAAACGGTGGACCGCGAATCGCCAACCGGGTTCGGTCGCGCGATTCGAGCGGGGCTGGAGTTGGTGGAGGGCGACGCGGTAATCATCTATATGGCAGACCGCTCCGACGATCCGAAGGACGCGCTGACGTACTACGAGAAGATGGAGGAAGGATACGATTGTGTGTTCGGATCACGGTTCCGCAAGGAGTCGAAGATCGAGAATTATCCCCGCTTCAAGCTGATGGTGAACCGCCTGGTCAATCGGTGTATCCAACTTATGTTCTTTTGCCGGTTTAACGATTTGACGAACGCATTCAAGGGATACCGCAGCTATGTCATCCAAGAATGCGGTCCATTTCGCGCAAGCCATTTCAACATTACCATCGAGATGTCCCTCAGCGCACTCATTCGCAAGTACACGATTGCCGAAGTTCCAATTTCCTGGTATGGCCGAACCTGGGGAAGCTCGAGCCTACGTCTTACGGAAATGGGACGGCGCTATCTGCATGTGCTGCTGAAGATTTACCTGGAGCGGGTGTTTATATCGGACGATGTTATGGAGGAGCGGCTGTCGCAAGGCGCGAAGAGACGCTCGGAAAATGTGGGCCTGCGCAAGCGGCTCGACGCGCTGGAACAAAAGGTCGAAGAACTGGAGGCGGAAACGCCGGGCTCAAAATCGGGACGTTCCTAGCGGAATTCATTTTAGCCCGGATTTCCCATTTGGAAGAGTCATCTTGAGATCCGCCGGCATCGAT
>JAPYPO010000534.1 GCA_029937645.1 Candidatus Hydrogenedentota bacterium | reverse complement strand
TAACCTAAGCCACATATCCATTTCTCCTTCTGAAAGCGCCTTCCAACCCCATCATTTGCATAGGACCAAGCCGACTGCTCAGCCATTGTCTTTCTTCGTCTATGAAATAACATTATGCCCACGGCAAGAGCCAGCAACCCAAGTTGCCCGCGCCCATAGGTGCCCCCGGATTCACACGGCGGAGACTGTAAATTTAATGCCACTAAAGTGTACCATTAAATGCGGAGCACAGCCGCCGTCGGCCCTCAAGAACAAGACACGCGGATGAGCATAACCTAGAGATTTCTGGATGAAGCGACGGCCGATTCCTAATTAACGGAGTTATATGTATTGTGAGTAGCGTTTACCCGTCGTGGCCTTCCTTCCCCGACGACGAAATCAAGGCCGTGGAAGAGGTCCTCCGATCCGGCAAGGTCAATTATTGGACCGGCACACAAGTCCATGAGTTTGAAGAAGAGTTTGCGGCGGCGGTGGGATGCGACAAAGCCATCGCGCTGGCGAATGGAACGCTGGCCCTGGAGCTCGCGCTGAACGTTTTCGAGTTCGAACCCGGCGGCGAGGTGATCGTCACGCCGCGCACGTTCGTGGCATCCGCGAGCGCCATCGTTATGCAGGGCCTTCGACCGGTTTTCGCCGATGTGGATCCCGACAGCGGCAACATCACCGCTGAGACGATTGCCAAAGTCATAACACCCAAAACGCGCGCTATCATTGCCGTCCATATTTGCGGATGGCCCTGCGATATGGACCCGATTATGGAGCTCGCGCGCGAGCACGACCTCAAGGTGATCGAGGACTGCGCGCAAGCCCACGGCGCCACCTACAAAGGACGCCCTTGTGGATCGCTGGGCGACATTGCGTCATGGTCGTTTTGTCAGGACAAGATCATGACGACCGGTGGCGAGGGCGGCATGATTACGTTGAACGACGAGACGCTGTGGAAAAAGGGCTGGGCCTACAAGGACCACGGCAAGAGTTATGACACGACGCATGAGAAGCCCACAAGCGTCGGCTTCCGCTGGCTCCATGAGGACTTCGGCACGAACTGGCGCATGACGGAAATGCAAGCGGCTATCGGGCGAGTCCAACTTCGGAAATTGCCGACGTGGACCAAGAAACGCCGTGAGAATGCCTCGGTTTTGAATGATCGGTTTTCGCAGATTCCTCTTCTGCGCGTACCGACGCCTGGACCCGACTTCGGCCACGCGTACTATAAGCTCCACGATTTCATCCGCCCTGAGCTGCTCGCGGATGGTTGGACCCGCGACCGCATTTTATCGACCTGCGGGGGGCAAGGCATTCCGTGCCGCTACGGCATATGTGCGGAGATTTACATGGAAAAAGCATTTGAAAAAGCTGGTCTGCGACCCGCAGAGCGGTTACCGGTCGCCAAAACGCTCGGCGAGCAATCGTTGATGTTTATGGTCCATCCTACCCTCTCTCAAGTTGATATGAATGATGTGGCAGACCGTATGGAAGCAGTGCTTGATGAGGCCACACGATAGCTGTGACGGCTAGGAACACCAATGTGAACGCGTCGGAAACCCTATTGTCTTGAAGATTCTCGTTGTCATGGGCACGCGGCCCGAAGCCATCAAGATGGCCCCGATCATTAACGAACTGCGCGCGCGAGAGAAGGATTTCCACGTCTCAGTTTGTCTGACCGCCCAGCATCGCGACTTGCTGGATCAGGTCATAGATCTCTTCTCATTGCCCGTCGATGACGATCTGGACTTGATGAAGAAGGACCAGACCATTTTCGATATTACGGCCAACGTGCTTACCAGCATGGGGGATGTCTTAGACGCGCGCAAGCCGGATGTGGTGTTGGTCCACGGCGATACGACGACGACCTTCGCCGCCGCGCTCGCGTGTTATTACAAAGGGGTTAAGGTCGGGCATGTGGAGGCGGGGCTGCGCACGTACGATAAACTTCGCCCCTTTCCCGAGGAGATGAATCGGCGGCTAGGGGATGACTTGTGCGACTATCACTACGCGCCCACGCAAGGGTCGCGCGAAAATTTACTGAGGGAAAACATTCCGGAAGCCGGGATACGGATTACGGGCAATACGGTAATTGACTCCCTCTTGGACGTGGCGGATCGACCTTTTCAGTTTGATGATCCGCTCCTGCGTGATGCAGGGACGGACCGACGGCTCATCTTGGTCACGGCGCACCGCCGCGAAAGTTTCGGTGATCGATTCGTCCAGATGTGCGAAGCGATGCGCGACTTGGCCAAAGAAAATTCAGACGTGGAGATCGTCTACCCGGTTCATCCCAATCCGAATGTGCGCAAGGCCGTTGTTGAGGTGTTAAAAAATCAGGACCGCGTACATCTGATCGAGCCCCTTGATTATCTATCCTTCGTGCAGTTGCTCAAGAAGGCGTCCATCGTCTTGACCGATTCCGGCGGGATTCAAGAAGAAGCGCCGTCGCTGGGTATCCCCGTCTTGGTGATGCGTGAAGTCACCGAGCGGCCGGAAGCCATTGAAGCCGGGACCGCTATGTTGGTGGGCAATACCTACGACGGCATTGTGGAAAACGTCCAGCGCCTGCTGGATGATGAACAGGCCTATGCGGCCATGGCCAACGCGGTGAACCCCTATGGCGACGGCAAAGCCAGCAAACGAATCGTAGATCATTTGGCATCTCTCGGAGAAATACCCTCATGAAGAAGGTTTGTGTGATGGGTCTGGGTTATATCGGACTCCCAACGGCGAGCGTTTTGGCATCGAACGGCTTCGAGGTCGTCGGCGTGGATGTAAGTTCTCGCGTGGTCGACACGGTCAATTCGGGCAACATCCACATCGAGGAGCCCGGCCTGCACACCGTGGTCCGCGCGGCCATCGGCTCGGGCAATCTGCGCGCTTCCTTGGAACCGGAACAGGCTGACACCTTTTTCTTGGCGGTTCCGACGCCCATAAGCGAAGAGAAGAAGGCGGATCTAAGC
>JAPYPO010000533.1 GCA_029937645.1 Candidatus Hydrogenedentota bacterium | reverse complement strand
GGCGGGGGGGCGGGGGACACGAAGCTTTCCACCAGGGGATAACTGACTTCGAAGCGGCCGTAGTAGTCGGGACAATCGGGCAAGGAACAGGAGGCAGAGCCGCCCCAGAGTTGCCCGATGATCTGTTGGTTCGCGTTGAGCAAGGGGCTACCCGAGGATCCGGGTTCTGTTGTGCCGTCGGTCCATGTGGACTGATAGTAGTTGGCGGTAAGACGCCCGTGGTTTGCGCATGAATCCATATGAAAAGGGTCGCCCGCTGAACTGTCTGTGACATTGCCGAAGGTAATTCGTTTGAAGTCACCGCGCGGATGGTGGATACAGATGGAATCTGCGCCGGTAGGCTCGGGCATGGTCGACCAGCCGAGCTGGCCGACTCCCGGCGGGGGGGTGTTGCGTAGGCGCAGAAAGCTGAGATCGGTCCCGCCGTTCGCCGCACTGCCCACGAGAAAGTCTGCTCCGCCTACGGTGCGCGGGACGGAGATAATGGCAGGAGGCGTTCCGTCGCAGGTGGGCGTTTTGTAGAACCAGTAGGCCTCAAGGGTGCTGGCCTTGGCTTGCGTACTTACACAATGGTGCGCGGTTAGAAGGTAGGGGATATCGGTGACCGTATCGGTATCAACGACGAGGCTGGCGGTGCAGAAGATCGAACCCACCGAGCTGACGAGACCGATTCCCGCGACTGCGCTGGAGGCCCCGGCCCACTCGGGGTAGCAGGTGGTATCGAGATTGCAGGCCCCGGCTATTCCTTTGGTGATAGCGTAGGTTCCGTGCTCGCGGTATTGGTAGATGATCCGGTCGATGATCACGATTAGCCCTTGCGGGTCTACCCCGCTGGGAATGTGGCATTCGACGGTGACGCGATCGCCGTAGCAGGTCGGGGACCAAAGGTCGGTTGGGCCTTGGAAGGAATCTGGAAACGGACCGTAGGCTTCGGAGGGCGTCGCTTCGTTGTAGATGCTGAGTTGAACGCCGTCGGGGACTCGGGCTTCCGCGAAATGGACGCGGACGCCAACGGCGCCGTCGGCGGCGAGTGTGGCGGACCAGAGGCGTGAGCCGTCCTCAAGGATCTGCCAGGCGCCGTGCGATGCCACTGTTTCGCTGATCGCGACGGTTTCTTCGAGGGGAATATGGATTCCTGTGCGAATGGGGCCTTTGGAGCCGTCCTGGCCGGATTTGGTGTCTTCGTCTGCCAAGGCGTCGAGGTCGGGCCTGTCGACCCAAACTTGATGGGGGGCCTGTAGGGTTTTGTTTGTTTGCGCCAAGTAGGAGTGAACTTTGGGGCGCACTTTGGGGGGTGACGCCGGTCGGTTCGGCTGGTTCCCTTCCATTTGGACGGGTATGGCGTCCCAATTTTTATCAAGAATTCCGAAGGTCGTAAGCGTTTGGGAATCCAAAATATGGCCCTCTCTTGTGCAGTAGAGGTCCAATGCGCCGGCGCCATCCTGAGCCACCGCGCGAATCCCTTGAACGATCAGTCCGCTGTCGTCGGGGGCGGTCTCGGTCCAACGAACGGAGATGCTGTAGCGGGATGGATCATGGCCTGCGTCGAAGAGCATGGCTTCGGGTTCGGGAAACTGGACGCCCGAGTCGTCCTCACATGCGGCGCAGGAGGATGACGTTTGGGCTTGGGCGAAGGCGGGGAAGGCGGCGCTTGTGAGGATAACCAAAAGGCCGACATATCGAAATTGAAGATACGCGGAAGGTGTCAGGATTTTGTTAATAATTCGTCGATACATCAAAAATACAGCGTCGCCGTTTGATAGCGCTTAAGCGCTTAAGCGCTTACTACGTTGCATTTAGTCTAGCCGTATTGGGTACGGATGGTCAAGCGGTGGCGGCGCCGATGGCTGAAGCAGCCCGGTTGCCTATCTCGCTCTACGCGCAAACCGGATCCCGAATAGGGTAAACGCACACGCGAGCATGAGCATTCCGATAGTTTGCGCAACGGGCACAGCGCGCGCGCGGCCAAGCGCCTCGGCGGGATCGAAGATGAATAATCCATTTTCGATATCCGATACGATGATGTTTCCGCTGGGCAGGTATGGGTAAACCCCCCATGCTCCTTTGAAACCAACGGCGTCGCTGTCCGGATGGGTGTCGAAGAATCCGACTTCCTCGGCGAAGTTTGGGGATGGCACGTAGAAAATCCGTAGTCCCGTTCGGTAATTTGCTTCGTATACGAAGTCGCCCTTGACCATGAGGTTGTGGTCGGTGGAGGTGGTCCCGCTGCTAAACGCGAAGACGAATTTCGGGTTGGCAAGATCGCGCACATCGATAACGTGGGTGGAGGTAACCGTCCCTAAATTCCGCTCGTCAAATTCGTCATTTAGGTAAACGAAGTTTCGGTCCTCGCTCAGCCTGCCTTGGTGGGTGAACGAGGAGTTGGCGTAGTCGGTTTGCCCAAGCACGGAGATGTTGGTTTTGCTCGTTACGTCCAAAATTCGGAGGCGCGGGCTACTGATGCCGCCGCTATAGGCGAACGCGACTTCCTTGCCTGCGAAGGCCCCTGTTTCGTAGGAGACTACCTGGACGTCGTGAATGTATTGCTGCGGCCAGGAGCCGACGAATTCCGGCGCGATGGGGTTGGCCAAATCGACGACAAACAGGCCGCCCTCCGATACGCTCTTCGTCGCACCGCACAGGTACGCGTACCCGGAGTCTTCGTTAATGGCTATATTGTGCGCGTTTGTTAAGCCGTTGCCGCGATACGTGGTCATGAGCGTTACGTTTCCGTCGTCAATTTCTGACAGGTCGACGATTTGGAGGCCGGCGTTGCTGCTTTCGCTCACGATGTACGCGTAATCCTTGTATACCCTGGAATCGCTGCAACAACCTGCAACGTGGGGAATGATGTCCACAAGAGCGGGGCTCGCGGGATCGGTAACCTCGATGAAGGCGGTGCCGTTGCTCAGGCCTAGCAATGCATACTCGCGGCCCGATGGCGAGACGTAGC
>JAPYPO010000532.1 GCA_029937645.1 Candidatus Hydrogenedentota bacterium | reverse complement strand
TTAATCGATGCCGGCGGATCTCAAGATGACTCTTCCAAATGGGAAATCCGGGTTAGGGGAATTATGGGCGCGCCGACCGGAACGGGGCGTTTGAATTCTGAAGGTGTGAAGTCTACAATCATTATAATGATTGTTGAAATTTAAAATCTATAATTGGGGCAGAATATGTTCAAATTCATCCCAGGAATTTTGCGAACAACCGGCGGGCTAGTGTTGGCTCTTTCCCTCTGTTCACAGACGGGGAGCATACGGCAGGCGTTTGCGGAAGAAACGGATCTCGCTGCCGAATCTCAAAGCACGGGTGGAAAGGCGACACCTACGGCCAGCCTCCAACGGTTGCTGGATCGCTACTGTGTTACTTGTCACAACGAAGAACTCAACACGGGCAGTCTCAGGCTCGACAATATTGACATCGCCCATGTAACCGAGAACGGCGAGATCTGGGAAAAGGTCATTCACAAACTTATCGCGAGGGAAATGCCGCCTTCGGACAAGCCGCAGCCCTCGAAAGGAGCGCACAACGCGTTGCTGGCTCATTTGGTGACCACGCTTGACGATGCGGCGGTTGCGAGCCCTAACCCCGGTCGCCCTGCTGTTCATCGACTCAACAACACTGAATACACTCACGCGGTTCGTGACTTGCTGGCGTTGGAAATCAATACCGACGAACTCTTGCCGACCGGTGCCACGGATTTCGGATTCGATAACATCGCGGATTCGCTCAACATGTCGCCGATGCTGCTGGAACGTTATATGACGGCCGCATCCAAAATAGCCCGTCTTGCCGTCGGAGCGATGAACATTCCGCCGAGCAGCCATATCTACGCGAGCCCCAAGTTCGTGGGGCAATTCGAGCGAATGGGCGATGAGTTTTCCTTCGGTTCGCGTGGGGGCCTGTCGGTCCAGCATCACTTTCCGCTGGACGGGGAGTATATGATTAGGGTGGACATTGATTCTCCCCGGTCCGACCAACCGGACGATCTTTTTCAACGAAGTATTGCCCCCGAGCAACTCGATGTCTTTCTGGATGGGGAGCGAATCGATGGCTTCAATATCGAGAAGCCCGAGAAGGGCAGGTGGAATTATAGGAAGAACGCCTTCGCCGATGACGCGGCTGCGGACAAAGAAGACCTCGCAAATTGGTGGGGCATTCGGACCTTGGAGGTTCGCTTTCCCGCGAAGGCCGGGCTCCATACCGTCACCGCTTCGTTTGTGAAGAGACGGTTGGCCTACGAAGGCGTACGGCCAAGGCATTATCCCGAGTTCTATGACTACCTTGGGCTCCTCAGGAATGAAGAGCCTAGCGTTAAGGAATTTCAGATTGAAGGCCCATTCAACGTGACCGGTATCGGGGTCGACAGCGCGAGCCGTCAGAAAATATTTTCAAGCTACCCGACCGGCACTGAAGACGAGGTGGAGGCCGCAACGGATATCCTTTCGAAGCTTGCGCGGCGGGCCTACCGTCGACCGGTTACCGCGGGCGAGGTGGATACACTGCTGAACTTCTTTACGAAAGGACAGAGTAGCGGCGGGTTTGAGTACGGTATTCAGCTCGCGCTTCGCCGCATCCTCGTGAGCCCGAGTTTTCTTTATCGGGTCGAAGCGCAGCCGTCCGATGTGGCATCGGGGGATGCCTTTGAACTGAGCGATCTTGAGTTGGCGTCTCGGTTGGCTTTCTTTTTGTGGAGCACCATCCCCGATGAGGAACTCCTCGGTGTGGCGGAACGCGGAGAACTGAGAAACCCAGGGGTCCTTGAGGGGCAAGTTCATCGTATGCTGGCCGATGCCCGCTCCTCGGAGTCGCTGGTGGATAACTACGCGGCACAGTGGCTCTACCTAAGGAACATGGAAGCGGTCACGCCAGACGTAAACATCTTCCCGCATTTTGACGGCAACTTGCGCGAGGCCATGCGGCGCGAGACGGAACTTTTCTTTGCCAGCCAAATCCGGGAAGATCGAGGGGTGCCGGAATTGTTGTCCGCGAATTATACCTTCCTCAATCAGCGGCTTGCCGAGCACTATGGGATTCCCGGTGTGTATGGCAGCCATTTCCGGCGTGTCGATCTGGATGACCCGAACCGTGGTGGCTTGATGGGGCAGGCGAGCATCTGGACCGTGACGTCCTACGCAACGCGGACTTCTCCGGTGAAGCGGGGCAAGTGGATTCTTGAGAATATCCTCGGATCGCCTCCGCCGCCGCCTCCCCCCAACGTTCCCGATCTACGAGAACCCAGTAAGGAAACCGGGGATTTGACCATGCGGCAGTTGTTCGAACAGCATCGAGCGGATCCGGTCTGCGCGAGTTGCCATGTCAAAATGGATCCGCTTGGATTTGCGCTCGAAAATTTTGACGCGATTGGAAAATGGCGTACCGAGAGTTCCTTTGGCTTCGCCTTAGATACCACGGGAACGATGCCGGACGGCACCACCATAGAGGGTCCCGCCGGATTGCGTGAAGTGCTGCGGGGTAACGCCGACGAGTTCACCCGGATTGCGGTCACAAAGTTGCTCATCTACGCGCTGGGCCGTGGAGTCGAACACTACGATCAACCTGCGATACGCACGATCATGAGAGAATCTGCTTCGGACGACTATCGCTGGTCGTCTGTCATATTAGGAATTATTAAGAGCACACCATTCCAAATGAGGAGAGCAAGCTAATGTATGCGACCAAGAAATCTTTATCACGCCGCACCTTTCTCCGGGGCGTCAGAGCCGCAATCGGGTTGCCTCTACTGGATAGCATGGTGCCTGCCTTTTCTGCGATAAAGGACACGGTGGCCAATCCCGTCAGTCGGCTCGGTGTAATCTACATTCCTCACGGCGCCGTGTTGCCTGAGTGGGTTCCTAAGACGCAGGGCCGTAATTATGAATTGTCGCCGACGCTCAAGACACTCGAAGCCCATCGAGACGAGTTTACGGTTATCAGCAACCTTGCAAACGATCCCGCGAAGATCCAAGC